>JANORY010000722.1:0-11578 GCA_031415535.1 Burkholderiales bacterium
AGGTTCCACACATGTATTCAATCGCCCGATCTGGTTGGTCAGTTGGTGTTGCACTCGCGATTTTGTCGGGTTGCGGTGGCGGTGGCGGCGGGCCAACGCCCTGTCCGACCATTGGTGTGTGTACCGGTTTTAACGGCGATCAAAATTGGGACATCTCAGCGCTCGACGCCGGAATCGGCGGCGGCGGCGGTGACGGCCCTGGTCCGGGCGATGGCGGCGATGGTGGCGGCGGGGCCGCCGCCGGTGGGGATTTTGGCCAGTTCCGGGGCGCACTCGTATTCGCAAACTTCCCGAACGGTTCGCCAGTCGGTAACGGAAGTGCGTTGACCGACAACTCGGGTCTGGTAACCATCCGGCCGGGCAAAACCTACGGCGGCCCGCTATTGCTCGAGTTGCACGGCCAACCGAATGCAGTGTATTTCGACGAGGGTAAAAACACCTTCGTACCGTTCCCACCCGGCCAGGTGATGCGCGCTTATATCCCGACTGTCACAAGCAATATGGTCATCACACCGTTTACCGAGGCGGCCTACCGACTCCTCACAGAAGGGGATACGCCTGAACGGGCGACCGGAGTACCGACTCGAGCAAAGGTCGAATCAGCGAACAACAAAATTCGGGAGATCATCAATCAACAATTTCCCGTCACTGTTCAAATTGTCGACCTGACCCGCCTGCCAATACTGAAATCGGATGCAACGCCGCCAGAATCCATTGGCACGGACGCGCGCGGCGCACATAGCCTGATTACTGGTGCGTTTTCAAAACAGGCGGCGGCGTTCAATCCCAATGAGTCCGCACCGACGCTGACCGCGACCAAACATTTAAGTGAAGATCTGCTCGATGGCCACCTCGATGGCATGCGCTCCGGACAACCGATTGCAACAGCGGACCGACGCACCTACGAAGCGCACACAATCGCTGGAGAACTCAGTTCGGCACTGGCACATCAAAGTACGACCTACGGTACCACCACGGCCAAAGATGCCATGCCAGCCGTCACCAATTTCGGTAGTACGCGCTACGAGACCTATTTGTTTGACGCCAAATTGACCCCGAATGGCGAGGCATTTGTGACCGTCGCCGGCTGGGATGGTGCCAATGCCAAGAATCGAAACACCGGCGATTCGAGATCACTGTTGCCCGCCGGAGTCCGAATTCAAAGCGTCCACGGCAATTTGGGCCATGGTGGATTGTTCATCAAGGCCGATTCCGCAGACTCGAAATCGAAGCTTTTTGCCGTTGGCGACAATACCAACGGAGAACTGGGAAACGGTACGCGTGACGCCACGGCGGGTAATCCGATCGAGGTATCCTTGCCCGGTACGATGACTCACATTGCGGGCGGCTTTGGCCATACCGTAGCGCGCCTGTCGGATGGCTCAGTCTATGTCTGGGGCGATAACGCATACGGACAACTGGGGCAAGGGTCGGTCTCGCCTGCCTTGCCACGTTCGACAGTCCCAATAAAAGTCAATCTGCCGCGCGGCGCCCTGGCCGTCGCCGCATCCAACACTGCTTCGTACGTGTTACTTGAAGATGGCAGCGTCTTCTCCTGGGGATCGTCCTGGGGCCTGGGCTTGCTAGGCGATGGGACGAAGGATTCCGTTCGCACCACTCCGGGCGCGGTGCTCTCCGGCACGGGTGCCCTGACCGGGGTGGTTCAGATTGCGGCCCGCGACAACGACGCGGTAGTGCTGAAGTCCGACGGAACTGTGCTGACCTGGGGTAGCTTTCCGGCCCAGGAATTGGGCGGGTTCACCGGCGGCCGTCAGGTTGCGACGCCGGTCACCGGTCTGCCAGCGCCCGGCACAGTCAGAGTCCGCAAAATCCTGACCGAGCAGGGCCTGTTCGTCGCACAGACTACCGACGGTACGGTCTACCATTGGGGTCTGCATTTCGATATCACCGCACAAGGTATTCTGCGCGACATCGAAGCACAGCCTGTTCTCAATCTCCCGCCGGTTCGCGACATCATGCCGGGCGGCTTTCTCGGTTACGGCGAACGACCCTTTGACCGACTGACTGCCATGGGCATTGATCCGAACGGTGGCATGTGGAAAATCCGTGGCCGGGTCGCGGAGCTTTTCGATCCCGCGAATCCGACCATTCAACGCCGTCCCAAGTCAGACATTGCGCGGCGCGAATGCAAGGATTGCCACGGTCGACTACCAAGCTGGCCCATCAAGGCACCACCCGTCACCAGTACCGCAGTCTGCCAGTTGCCCGCGTTCAAATTGAATCCAACGACCGGTCAACCGCAACTGGTCAATTCATCGACCGAATGTACGATGTGTCACAACGACGTCTTCCGTCCGATCAGTAACCTGAATTGTGTGCTGCAGCCGCCGTTACCGGCAAGACCTGCATCGACGCCACCGCCGATCACCACCAATGCCTGCCAGATTCCGACTGTGCATGTGGCAACGCCGAGCGGTACGGTGTGCGCGTCCTGTCACAACAGCATCATCGCGCAACCGTTGCAGTGCTTGCCCAATACCTCCAACGATCCCTTGGCACCGACCACTCGAGCGGTGATCACTTCGGTGGTCAGCAACGTTGGGGCGAACGCCGGAGCCATTCCACATCGTGGTTTCACCAATGACACGACACCAACCCTGAACGGTACTTTAAGTACGCCACTCGCTACTGGGCAGTCGTTGCAGTTAACCCGCAACCAGACCGCTGTTGGCTCGCCAATAGTCAGTGGGACCACTTGGGCCTTGACGGAAGCAGCATTGCCGCAAGGCACCTATGAATACAGCGCACGGGTTGTACAAGGTGCAAGTTTGGGGCCGCTGGGTCAGTCACACACGATAACCATAGATACTGCGGCACCCAGCGCCACCATTGCATCCATCAACTACGTTAGCAACGTTGGTGCAAATGGCGGCGTTATTCCAGTCGGCGCGATTACCAATGACAGTACGCCACTGATTCAAGGCACCCTCAGTGGGACGCTCGGTGTCGGCGAATCCGTTGCGATCCAGCAGGGTGGACGAGACATTGGCACAGCCACGGTAACCGGTAGCGCATTCAGTTTCACGATTCCAACGCTGTCCAGCAATACCTATACCTTCAACGTTCGCGTGGTCGATCGAGCAGGAAATTCAAGCTCAAACTTGTCTCGGGTATTAGTTGTCAATATTGGTTCGACTTTAGTCCCTGATGGCGCAGTGAGTGCCGTCAACTTCAGTGACGATATCGCTCCGCTGACGGGTGATTTTTTTAGCGGAACGACCACCAACGACGCGAGACCGACGTTGCGCGGTACGTTGACGCGTGCGCTCATAGCCGGCGAACAAGTGCTGGTTTATCGCTCCGGTGTTTCGGCACCGGCCACTGTAACCGGCACGAACTGGTCTTACACTCCGCCTACTGCACTTGCGGATGGCGCTCACTTGTTTTCGGTTCAAATCGTCAAGGGCGACCCAGCAGTCGCGACCAGCCAGCGCAGCGCAATTCCATCGGTCTTTACGGTAAATGTTGACACGCTGGCACCAACCACAACGGTGACGAGTTTGACTGGGGTTAGCGATAATGCGCCGGCTTCAATGTCCGGCCCATTTAGCTCAACGACCAATGACAACACGCCTCGTATCGAGATTGGCGTTTCCGCAGTGCCCAGATCCGATGAGCGATTTCTAATTACGCGTACTTTTCAGGGCAGTACGGCTACACTGGGCGCTCCCACCGCCGGTAGCAGCGGTACCAGTTTCAATTTCATTGATTCAGCAATTGACGCCGCGTTCGCGAACGTGAATTCTGTCAGTCCATCGGTCACAGGCTTCCCGAAAACGGTGGTGTACTCGGCACGATTGATTGATACTGCCCAAAATCAAGGTGCTGAACGAACCTTTAGTTTCACGCTCCACTACCCGGTTTGCAATCCGCCCGCAAGAACTGAGCACTCCAGCAGTAACGTCAATTTTGTTAACGGCAACTGTGCGGCCTGTCATAGAGTCGGGACAGGACTTGTTCGAGTGCCTTCTACGACGCCAACGTACTGGTGTCGTCGATGATTGAATGGACGAAATCGGTTCGTTTGGGCTGGGCTTGCTGTGTGGCGGCTTGATCGCGGGCCTCGCAGCTCTGTTTTACTTAAGACTTCGTAAACCTCATCCGCTTGGCAGTGAAGTTCCTGATCATCTCCTGCAGCTCGAGCAACTCAGGCTTGAAAACGAAAAGCATAAAGAGGAGCAACAAACAAACTCGCGGCGCTTTGAGCGCGAAGCGCAAGCCGCGATTGAAGCCAGCGCACAGAAATCGCACTTCCTGGCCGCCGCCAGCCATGATCTGCGGCAACCGATTCACGCCATCACCTTGTTCGTGGCAGCGCTGGCTGCCGAACAACTCGAAGGTCGAAATCGATATCTGGTCGATCGACTACATCGCTCGCTCGCCGGTCTTGACGAGTTGTTTAACCGCCTGCTCGACATCTCCAGACTTGATACGGGTGCCATCGAAGCGCGTATGGCGGTCTTCCCGATCACCCCTTTGCTTCAGAATCTCGATGCGCGATTCGCTCAATTAGCCGCCAATAAAAACATTGAATTCCGAGTGCGTCTGGGCGCAACCGCTAATGTCAACAGCGACCCGTCGTTGCTGATCGAAATTGTCATGAATCTGTTGTCGAACGCGTTTCGCTACACCGAGCGCGGTGGCGTCCTGCTGGCCACCCGACGACGGGGTGAGCAATTGCTCATTCAGATTTGGGACACCGGTCCCGGCATTGCCCAAGAAAACCTCGAACTCATTTTCAGAGAGTTCGTGCAGCTCGATAACCCTTCACGTGACCGCCGCAAGGGCCTCGGTCTTGGGCTGGCGATTGTCCGGCGCCTGTCCGAGGCGCTCAATCATCAGGTCTCGGTCTATTCGCGACCCGGACGCGGATCACTATTTGAAATTGCGGTCCCGATCTCGAACGAGTTGCCGCTGCTGAAGGAATCTACCGCGAACGAAGCACCTCAAACCGACCTCACAGGCCTTTTGATTCTGGTCGTCGACGACGAAATTGAAGTGCTATTGGCAATGGAGGCGCTGCTTTCGGCGTGGGGGTGCTTTGCATTGTTGGCTCGCTCAATTCCGGAAGCCCTGTCCCGCTTGTCAGCCTGCGAGCGCTTTCCAGACGCACTACTCACCGATCATGCAGTCGCTGACGGTGTCAGCAGCGCCGAAATCATTGCCGCAGTGCGCGCCGCAGTACCGATCGAAATGCGCGTTGCCGTGGTGTCTGGCGAAGCCAGCTCGGCACTCGAAAAGAGCATTACTGCTTCAGGCTGGACGTTTATGTCCAAGCCCATCAACCCCGACAAACTTCGTGAGTTTCTCGGCAAAACCTGATCCGTGGTTACTACCGGATCCGTGATTGCGCTTTGATCCGTGACTATTACCGGAACGATGATTACTTAAAAGGTTCAGACCGGTGCCGGCATATTCATTTGCACGCCAGCCTTCGACACCGCAATGATGGCTTGAGTTCGCGACGCTACCTTGAGTTCCTTCAAAATGGCGCTGACGTGAATTTTTACAGTCGACTCAACGATCCCCAGGCGACGCGCGATCAATTTGTTGGGTAAGCCGGAGACCAGTAACGAAAGTACGTCGACTTGCCGATCGGTTAGCGCCCAGGGCATATTTTGCGCAGCACCGCCTGTGGGCATTGGGGTAGGAGTGCCGCCCAGAGCGCTTTCCGGCAAATAAATGCGTCCGTTTAAAACGGCCTCAATCGCCAACCTCACCTTATTACTGTCCGAGGACTTCGGAACAAACGACTTAGCGCCCAGATCCAGCGTTTTCATGACTGTTGCCCTGTCTTCTTGACCGGAGATGATCACGACCGGCATTGCCGGATAGCTTTCACGCATACGCTGCAAGGCCACCATGCCCGGCTGGTCCGGCAAATGCAAATCGAGAAACATCAAGTCAAATATTTCATGACGCGCTTGCAGAATTGCCGCTGCGCAGGTGTCTGCCTGGGCAATAAACGCGTCAGGCTTGAAATTGCGGATCATGGCCACTATGCCCTCGCGTACCAGCGAGTGGTCGTCTACGATCAATATCTTCAAGGACAAGCTCCTCCCGAGCGAAACCGCGCCCCGAGCTAACGCTGTCGAGTATGCGCCAAGTCGGTCCTTTAGAACATACCCTATTTTTGGGGGTACTACTTAAGTAGGTTGGCGCTGACCCCGAAACCGGAATAGGATATCGGTCAAACAAACGCAAATTTTATCCCAACAAAAATCCGGGAGCTTGAACCTTGGTCGCTCTGGCTGGCAGAATAAAGTGGCGAAGCATTCCGACTGCGCCGCCACGCCGATTGCCTGGATTCACTACCTTAGGGGTGATACTGCTCAGTTGTGTGCTGCTCGGTGCTTGCGGTGGACGAGCCGCGCCAAGCGCCTCAGTACCGCCGCCGCCGGCACCCATTATCAATGTTTTGCCGCCACCCGCGCCGCCGCCGGTCAAATCGGTGAACCTGGTCTTATTCGGATCTTCGAGCATCAATCCGGGTTTGAACGAACGACCGGCTCCGGTGCTGGTTCGTATCTATGAATTAAAGGCTGTGACTGCTTTTGATGCGGCTGATTATTTCGCTCTAAACGATAAAGAGCGCGAGTCGCTTGGTGCCGATCTGCTGAGTCGCGACGACTACCAGATCAAGCCCGGCGAACGCCTGCAGGTGGCGCGTAAGCTCAATGCCGGAACCAAACGCCTGGCCGCGATGGTCGCGTTTAGGGATCTCGAGCGCTCGGTCTGGAAGGCCAGTGTCGCGATCAGCGATCCGCCGCCCGATGAAATTCGAATACTGATTGACGCGCGCCGGGTGCAAGTCCTGGTGCAATGACTGAGGAAGACTATGTGGAAAAATCGTGTGCTTTGGTCGGAAGGATTGTTCCTACGGCCGCAGCATTTTCAGCAACAGGAACGTCACCTCGAAGCGCTGCTCGACCAGCGGCTACGCAGCACCAGCGCGTACTGTTGGGGGTTTTCCTCGCTGGAACTTGATACCGGTGCCTTGGCTAGGGGTGAGATCCAGATCAGTCGCGCCAGTGGTGTCTGGCCGGACGGTACTACTTTTAGCATGCCCGACCAGGATGCGCCGCCGCCCGCCTTGAAAATCGGCACCGATGTCAAAGACCGGCTGATCGCTTTGGTAGTCCCGGGGCTGCGGCAAGGGGTTCCAAACACCAGCTTCGAGATCGAAAAGACGCGCGGTCTGCCGCGCTACGAACCGGCTGAATTTGACAGCCAGGACAGCAACGAAGGATTTGACGAAGCAGCACCGCTGCAAGTAGCCCGTCTGCGCGCACAATTGGTGGTCGTCGCCGGCAATGAAGGTGCTTACTCGAGTCTTGGGCTGGTTAGGGTCATTGAGCGCAGCGCCGACGGCCAGGTACTGCTGGATCGAAACTATATTGCGCCACATCTGCATCTCGATACCTCTGCGACCTTGCGCAGTTGGCTGGCCGAGTTGCGTGGCCTGGTCACCCAACGCAGCGAAGTTTTATCGCAGCGGATGGCCGAGCCAGGTCGGGGCGGCACCGGCGAGATTGCCGACTTTCTGATGTTAATGCTGACTAATCGCTATCGCCCCTGGCTCGATCACCTGAGTGAGCGCAAGCCACTGCATCCGGAAGACTTTTACTGTGTCTGTATCCAACTGCTGGGCGAAATCTCCAGTTTCGGCGGTGAGCGTCGGTTGCAGGTAAAACTGCCGGCCTATGACCACGACGACCTTGAACTGACGTTTGCCACTGTGATCAGCCAACTGCGCCTGTCGCTTAGCATGGTGCTCGAGCAAACCGCGATCCCGATCGAGCTTCACGATCGCAAGTTTGGCGTTCGCGTCGCGATCTTCAACGACAAGACCTTGCTGCCAGCCGCCAGCTTCGTATTGGCCGTGCATGCGCAAATGCCGACCGAACAAGTTCGCACCAAATTCCCGGCGCAAGTCAAAATTGGTCCGGTCGAGAAAATTCGTGATCTGGTCAATCTGCAGTTACCCGGCGTCACGCTGCGACCCTTACCCATCGCGCCGCGGCAAATTCCGTATCACGCCGGATGCAACTACTTCGAGTTGGAGACCAACAGTGAGCTGTGGCGAATGCTGGATCGCTCTGGCGGCTTGGCGATGCACGTCGCTGGTGAGTTTCCGGGACTGGAACTCGAGTTTTGGGCAATTCGGCAATAGCCCGGCAGACCAATCCCTGACTTAAGTAAACATCCTTCATGAGTCAAGATCAAAAATGAGTCACCCTTAGACATGAGTAACGGCTACGATCCGCGCAGCGACGACCCGGGTAAAACGGTGGTGCGTCCGACGCCGGGCGGGCGCGCCAATCGTTTGGCCGGCTCGTCGGCCGGCATGGCGGGTAGCTCATCGGGGGGTTTATCAAGCGGGCACTCGGGCGCTGGCCGGTCGAATGAGTCTGCTGCCGGTTTTCAGCCTTTGGACGCCTCAGAAACCGAACAGCTCTGGCATCAGTCGAGCAATCTATTGCTGAGCTGCGCCAGTCCGATACTGGCGATGCTCGCGCCTCTGCGCGCCAGCAGCTACCATGCCGATCCGGCGGGTTTGCGCGATTCATTCAGCGAGCTGGTGCGCAATTTTGAAGCCCGCGCGAATTCCTCACAGTTGCCACGCGAGCAGATTGTCGGTGCGCGCTATTTGTTGTGTACCCTCATCGATGAACTGGCGGCCAGTACGCCCTGGGGCAGCGGCGGCATTTGGGCCCGCGACACCTTACTGCTGCGTTTCCATAACGAAACCTGGGGCGGCGAAAAAGTCTTTCAATTGCTCTCGAAAGTCGCTGAAAAGCCGCAAGCGAACCGTGATCTGCTGGAGCTTTTTTACGTCTGCATTTCGCTGGGATTAGAGGGTCGCTACCGGGTCATCGACAACGGGCGCGCACAATCGGACGCCTTGCGCGAGCGCCTGTTCCAGATGTTGCGCGACTCGGCACCCGCACCCGATCAATCGCTGGCACTGCGCACCGACCTAGCCGGCGTCGCTCGAAGCGGTTGGTTCGAGGGGATTCCCGCCTGGGTGATTGGCGTCCTGTGTACCGTTTTCGGTCTCGCGCTCTACGCCGGATTTTCAATGCTGCTGAATCGTGACTCCGATCCGGCGTTCGGTGCGATCATGCAATTAAAGTTTGCTAGTGCCGCTCCTGCACCAATCGTGCCATTGCCGCCGGTTAAACCACGCTTGCGCACTTTTCTCGAGCCCGAGATTCAAAAAGGCCTGGTCGCCGTCAAAGAGGAAGCCACCCGCAGCATCATCACCATTCAAGGCGACGGATTATTCGAGGCCGGCAGCGTCCATTTGAACACTCAAGTGCTGCCCTTGATTGATCGCATCGGCAAGGCCATGCGTGAAAACCCAGGTGCCGTGTTGATCACCGGACATACCGATTCACAGCCGATCCGTTCCGCACGTTTTCCGTCCAACTGGCATTTGTCGCAAGAGCGAGCAGAGCAAGTTGCGCGCCTGATTGCGCCACAATTGCCAGGACAGCGCATTCAAGCCGAGGGCCGCGCCGATGGTGAGCCGGTGGCCGCCAATGACACCCCGGTGAATCGCGCTCGCAATCGTCGCGTCGAACTCACCTTGTTTGTGGCGCGCTAATGAAAAAGCTCTTCGCAGCCATCTTCAGTCCCTGGGTATTAAGAATCCTCGGCGCAATTTTGTTGGCCTTACTCGTCTGGATCGCCGGCCCGCTGTTTTCGTTCGCACATTGGCGCCCGCTCGACCCGGGCTGGGTTCGGCTCACGTTGATTGCGCTCTTGTTGCTGCTGTGGTTTGGCAAGCGTGCGGTACTGGCGGTTCGCGCCAAGTTGGCCAACGCTCGGCTGTTTGACTCAATGGCCGGCAAGGGTGCCCCCGCCGCGCCCAGCAGTACCGACGAGGCGGTGCGCAAGCGCTTTGAGACCGCCATGGCGACCTTGAAGGTGGCGCAATTCAGCGGCGAAACTGGCCCGGGCCAGGAAAGTAGATTATCCCGACTGATGCAAGGCAAGCGTTATTTGTATCAACTTCCCTGGTATCTGTTCATCGGCCCGCCGGGCAGTGGCAAGACCACGGCGCTGATCCATTCGGGCCTGAAGTTTCCGTTGGCCAACCAAGTCGGCAACGACCCCTTGCAAGGGGTTGGCGGCACGCGCAACTGTCAATGGTGGTTCACCGATCGCGCGGTGCTGATCGACACAGCCGGTCGCTACACCACCCAGGACAGCGATCAGACCACCGATTCCGCCGAGTGGACCGGCTTTCTGCAACTGCTTGCCAAACATCGACCCCGACAACCGATCAACGGCATTTTGCTGACGCTGAGTTGCTCGGACCTGCTGACCCTGTCCGAGCAGCAGTTGCAAGCCCATGCGAATGCGGTACGAGCGCGCATCGACGAGCTGCAGAAGACCTTGAAGTTGCAGTTTCCGGTTTATCTGCTGGTGACCAAGACCGATCTGTTGCCGGGCTTCATGGAATTTTTCGGTGACTTCGACCGCGAGCAACGCGAGCAGATCTGGGGTACGACGGTACCGCCCGCAGGGACTTCAGTGCAAGCGCCGACCGCGTATTCGGCCGCGCAATGCGCTGCCGACTTGAAGCAACTGGTGCAACGTCTTTCCGCACAAGTAAACGAGCGCTTGAATCGCGAACGGCTGCTCGCCCAACGACAGATGATCTTCGGCTTCCCGGCACAATTTGCATCGATCGCTCAGGGACTGACCAGTTATGTCGATCAAGTATTCGGTAGTTCTCAGTTCGTCGGCACTTCCCTGCTGCGCGGCGTATTTTTTACCAGTGGCACCCAGGAAGGCTCGCCGATCGATCGTCTGTTAGGATCGATGACGCGCTCGATCGGACTCGAGCGCAAGGTGCTGGCCGCAACACGGCCGAGCGGCAAGTCATTTTTCATCACGCGGCTGTTTAATCAAGTCATCTTCGCGGAGTCGGGTCTGGCGGGCACCAATCAGGCCTGGGAGCAGCGACTGCGCCGCCTCAAATGGCTGGCTACGGCGGCGTCGGTCATTGCACTGTTCTGCGCAGCGATCGCCTGGACCTTGAGCTACCTGAACAACAACGCCTATCTGGGCGACGTGCAAGCCAGCACACAAGCGCTCGGCGCGCAGTTGGCCAATCAGCGAATCGATAATACCGCCACGCTGGCTTCGGTGCTGCCCGTGCTGGCCCAAATGAAGGCGGTGGCACTCACCGAGACAGTCAATGTCGAGAGTCCACCGCTCGGCCATACCTGGGGACTGTTCCAGGGCGAAAAAATGGACGCGGCGGCACGGACCAGTTATCGCCGCGCGCTGGCGAGCGCGCTCGCACCGGTATTGTCACGTCGCATCGAAGACGTGTTGCGGCGCGGCTCGCAGAATCCGGAACTGCTCTACGAAACACTGAAGGCGTATCTGATGTTGCATCAGCGTGAGCATCTGGATGCGACGGCGTTAAAGGGCTGGATCGCGTTTGATGCGCGTACCGAACTCGGACGGGCCTTGAGCGACGAACAGCGCAACGAGTTGCAGCAACATCTCGACGTGCTGCTGGCGCGCGATTCGATTG
>JANORY010000723.1:0-2447 GCA_031415535.1 Burkholderiales bacterium
TTGAATCCACCGACCGGCTGCAGCTTCCACCCGCGTTGCCCGCAAGTAAACGAGCGCTGCAAACGCGAACGCCCAACACTGAAACCGCCGCCGGATTCAAGCGATCAAGCCATTGCGGTGGCCTGTCACGCGGTGGAGGAGCGCCGAATCACATTCACCAGAAGCTGACAGTCATCGCGACTGCCCACGGTAATGCGCAGATACTGATCGATCCGCGGCTTATTGAAGTAGCGTACGAGCACGCCTTGGCTGCGTAACGTGTGATGCAATTGCTGCGCATCGCGATCCGGATGACGCGCGAATACAAAGTTCGCCGCTGACGGCAGGACCTGAAAGCCGCACTGCGTCAGTTCCGCGACCAACCACTGTCGGTTACTGATGACCGCCTGACAGGTCTGCTGGAAATAGGCCTCGTCGTCGATTGCCGCGACCGCACCGGCCATCGCCAGCCGGTCGAGCGGATATGAGTTAAAGCTGTCCTTGACGCGACGCAAGGCATCAATCAGCGGTGCCTGACCGAGCGCGTAGCCGACCCGCAATCCGGCCAATGAACGCGACTTCGACAAGGTATGAATGACCAGCAGATTCGGATATTTGGAAATGAGCGGCACCACCGATTCACCACCAAAATCGACATAGGCTTCATCAATCACCACAACCGAATCCGGATTAGCTTTCAAAATGGTTTCGATCGCCGCTGCCGGCAAGGCGCAACCGGTCGGGGCATTCGGGTTAGTGATGATGATTCCGCCATTTGCTTGCAGATAATCCGCCGCTACCACTGCCAGTTCGGCCGACAATGGCACCAGCCGATAGTCAATACCGAACAGCGCGCAGTACACCGGATAAAAGCTGTACGAAATATCCGGGAACAGCAGCGGTGCCTCGTGCTTGAGCAGCGCCGCGAAGCTCAGTGCCAGCACCTCGTCGGAGCCGTTGCCGACGAATACCTGGTCGAGGCCAACCGCATAACGGCGCGCCAGCGCCTCTTTCAGCGGTGTCGACTCCGGGTCCGGATACAAACGCAGGTCCGAAGTCGCGGCCTCTTTGATCGCCTGCAACACTCGTGGTGATGGGCCAAACGGATTCTCGTTGGTATTGAGCTTGGTCAGCGACTGCTGTTTCGGTTGTTCACCGGGCACATAGGGTTGCAGCGAAGCCACCAATGGACTCCAGAATTTGCTCGAACTCATGTTACCGATTATAGAAGCTCACTTTCGGGAACCTCGAGTGCCAGTGATTCCTTGATTTCTTCCATGACGATATAGCTTCTGGATTCACTCGCGCCGGGTAGCGATAACAACTGATCGCCCAGCAACTTGCGATAAGCGTTGATCTCGGGAATCCGCGCCTTGATCAGGTAGTCGAAATCGCCAGAGACCAGGTGACACTCGAGCAGATTCGGCAGTTTGCGGACCTCGCGACGAAACTCTTCGAACAGGGCACCCGATTTGGCCGCCAATTTGATCTGCACGAACACCAGCAGCCCCTGGCCAAGTGCCTGCGGATTCAGTCGGGCGTGGTAGCCCGTAATAATGCCATCACGCTCCAGCCGTTTGACCCGCTCGGCGCAGGGCGTCACCGACAAGCCGACTTTCTCCGACAGAATGGTAATCGACAGGCGACCGTCATCCTGCAGCAAACGAAGTATCTTGCGGTCGATTCGGTCGAGATCTTTAACCGTATGTGTGCGGATTCGCATCGCAGTGTCTCTTTGGATAGGTTCTAGTAGTTAGCGCGGCGCTTCGTTTGGGTAGCGTTACTTTAGTGTGATGTTGCACGCTGATCGATCCGAAAAATTCGATGCCCGTGAAGGCTTTACTGGAAAGCGGCAATTTACCCGGAAAAGTTACGATCACAGCGGAAAAATCAGTCACCTATTTTGCGGTGAGCTTCTTAAACTAGCAAATACGTCTATTGGAAATTAATTCATCAGACAAATTCTCTGCAAGGGTCCATATGCGAGCGATCGTTCTGGGTAGTGGTGTGATTGGCGTAACCAGCGCCTATTACCTGGCAAAACAGGGCTTCAAGGTTATCGTGATCGATCGGCAACCCGCAGCCGGGCTGGAAACCAGCTTCGCCAACGCTGGCCAGATCTCACCCGGTTACTCCACGCCGTGGGGCGCGCCTGGCGTACCACTAAAGGCGCTGAAGTGGATGTTCACCAAACACGCCCCGCTGGCGATCCGGCCCGATGGCAGCTTCTTCCAATTGCAATGGCTGGCAATGATGCTGCGCAACTGCACTGCCGATCGTTACGCCCTGAACAAGGAACGGATGCTGCGCTTGGCGCAATACAGCCGCGACTGTCTGATCAAGTTGCGTGCCGAAACCGGCATCGAGTATGAAGGGCGTCAGCTCGGCACGCTTCAGGTGTTTCGCACCCAGCAGCAGCAGGACGCGATTGCCAAAGACGTCGCGATCCTGATGCAGGCCGGCGTGCC
>JANORY010000724.1:0-4283 GCA_031415535.1 Burkholderiales bacterium
CGGATTGACGCAAAGTTGCGCTAACGGTGTTCTTGACAGTGAAATGGATCGACGCGTGACCCATTGTGAGCGCAGGCCCTGATGTTCGCTATCGCCGCCCTCGCTCTGCTGGTAACCCTGACACTGGTTCTAATCCGTGCGGTCCTTGGGCCATCGGCGTTCGACCGCGCCCAGGCAGCCAACACTGTCGGGACAGTGGCTATGCTATTGCTTGCGGTCATGGGATTTCTTGGCGGCCGGCCAGAGTTCCTCGACCTCGCAATCGTTTATGGTCTGTTGAACGTCATTGGGACAGTTGCCGTACTGAAATTTTTCCGGCAAGGTGATCTTGGCGACACCGGTACCTCCAGCGACCGGACGCGACATTCGTCATGAACCTGCTGATCAATGCACTGAGCTGGATTTGCCTGGTAAGTGGCGGAGTCTTTTGCATCATCGGCGCGATCGGAATGTTGCGTATGCCGGACTTTTACACGCGAATGCATGCGGCGAGTGTGATCGAAACACTGGGAGCCGGTTTACTGCTAATTGGAATGGCGTTACAAGCCGGGTTCACTCTGGTGAGCGTGAAGCTGATAATGGTTGGATTGCTAATCTTTTTCGTCAGTCCGACCGCTACCCATGCGCTGGCACGTGCCGCAATGGTCCGGGGACTACTGCCCTTGCTGGCTCAAGAAGGAGCGCCGTCATCGAAACCTTGATCATAAACACACTGCTTGTGCTGATGGCAATAGCCGTTTGTGCGATTGCCCGAAGCCGAAATTTGTTTGGTGTAATTGTGCTCGGTGGTCTCTATAGTTTTCTGATGGCCACTGTGTTGGTCGCCATGGACGCCGTCGACGTGGCCATGACTGAGGCCTCGGTTGGCGCGGGAATTTCCACCGTGCTTTTTCTGGGTGCCTTGTATCTATGCAAGAGTGAAGAGGCCAAGCCGCTGCAACGGCCGTGGTTGCCGTTGGTTATCTCACTATCCGTTGGTGGAGTACTTGTCTACGGGACACTCGGGCTGCCAGGTTTTTCAGATCCTCAGGCGATTATCCACACTCACGTGGTACCGAGGTACCTGAACGACATCAAAAAGGAAGTGGACGTGCCCAACGTCGTTACCGCAGTATTGGCCAGCTACCGGGGTTACGACACCTTGGGCGAAACTACAGTGGTGTTCACAGCGGGAGCAGGCGTGGTCGCCCTGCTGCGCAGGCGGCGTAAGGACCGACAACTATGAAATACGATTTAGTATTGCGAGTTGTTGTCAAACTGCTGATCCCGTTCATTTTGTTGTTTGCGCTGTACGTTCAGTTCCACGGTGATTTCGGACCTGGCGGCGGCTTTCAGGCGGGCGTTATTTTGGCAGCCGCTGTCATTCTCTACGCCTTGATTTACGGACTTGTCGACGCACGCAAAGTTGTGCCGGAAGCGCTGGTTGAGTCGATGATGGCAATCGGCGTTTTGCTTTATGCTGGCGTCGGACTTGCCGGACTGTTTCTGGGTGGCAACTACCTCGACTACTTTGTCCTCGATCACGACTCGGTGCACGGCCAGCACCGGGGCATCTTCTGGGTTGAAGTTGGCGTGGCGACAACGGTATCGGGCGTGATGCTGAAAATTTTTTACATGTTCGCCGATCGCGGCAACGCCGACGAATGAGCACTCCAACGTTAATTCTTGCCTCTTTTGCACGCCTTCGATGACATTTGGCAGCCACTTTACCTACTTCATTACGATCTTCTTGATGATCGCTGGTCTGTTCATCGTGATCGCACGCAACAACCTGATCAAGAAGCTGGTCGGACTTGGAATTTTCCAGACCTCGGTGTATCTGCTATACATTGCCCCGGGAAAACTTGTCGGCGGCACGGCACCAATTCTGAGTGACGCTTTTTCGATTTACTCCAATCCGCTGCCTCATGTCTTGATTCTTACCGCCATTGTCGTCGGCGTAGCCACCTTGGCACTGGGCTTGGCGTTGACGGTTCGAATTCAGGAGGCCTATGGAAGCATCGAAGAAGACGAAATAGTAAGCCAGGACGATTCGAACCCGAACTACCAGCGGCCAACATGACTTTGGCTCAGCACCTGCCCGCTTTGCAGGTCGTTATCCCGCTGATCGCCGCGCCAGTCACTGTGCTGTTGCGTCGGCGCGGTCTCGCGTTTGGCACAGCGCTGGCAGCCAGTTGGGTCGCATTTACGATTTCACTTTTGTTATGGTTTCAGGTCGCGGACAGCGGCACAATTTCATATGCCATCGGCAGTTGGCCGCCGCCTTGGGGAATTGAGTACCGGGTTGATCGCCTGAGTTCGTTTGTACTCGTTCTGGTGGCCGGCGTAGCGGCGATGGTTCTGCCCTACAGCCGGGCCAGTATCGAGCTCGAGGTCGAGCCTCGACAGCATTATCTTTTTTACACCATGTTCGTTCTGTGCCTGGCCGGTTTGCTCGGTATCACCATCACCGGCGACGCGTTTAATATTTTCGTCTTCCTGGAAATCTCTTCGTTATCAACCTACGTACTGATCGCCCTTGGGCGCGACCGGCGGGCGCTGGTCGCGTCCTACCAGTATCTGATCATGGGAACCATCGGCGCAACCTTTATTGTCATCGGCATTGGCTTGTTGTATCTGATGACGGGAACACTGAACATCGCCGACATGGGACATCGATTATCGGCCGTCCAGGGCAGCCGGCCGGTGCTTGCTGCGCTGGCTTTCCTGACCGTCGGCATCTCGTTGAAGCTGGCGCTGTTTCCGTTGCATCAATGGCTGCCAAACGCGTATACCTATGCCCCCTCTTCGGTATCGGCATTTCTTGCCGCTACCGCGACCAAGGTTGCGGTCTATGTATTGCTGCGTTTTTATTATTCGGTATTCGGCGACGTCCAGGTGTTTGATCGGGTAGCGACCCAACAGGCCTTGATGTGGCTGGCCCTTGCTGGCATGTTCGCTGCGTCAGCATTGGCGATCGTTCAGGCCGACTTGAAGCGCTTGTTTGCTTACTCCAGCGTCGCTCAGATCGCCTACATCATCCTCGGCGTTTCGTTCGACTCCCAAAACGGGCTGACCGCTGCAATCGTTCATCTGTTCAACCATGGCATCACCAAAGGGGCGATTTTTCTAATCCTGGGCTGTATCACGCTGGTCGTAGGCGGTACCCGCCTTGATCAAATTCAGGGAATTGGTAAACGCATGCCATGGGCCAGCGTGGGCGTGCTCGTTTGCGGATTATCGCTGATCGGCGTTCCAGGCACCGCTGGTTTTGTCAGCAAGTGGTACCTGATTCTTGCAGCCGTCGAAAAAGGTCAGTGGTGGCTGGTCTTCCTGATCGTACTTTCAACGCTGCTGGCCGTGGCCTATGTTTGGCGTTTCACTGAAACCGCTTGGTTTCGCGCGCCTCGCCCGAACACCGACGTGCTCACCGTCCCTTGGTCGATGACATTACCGGCAACCGCGATGGTAGTGGCGACGATTTATTTCGGTCTTCAGACTTCATTCTCGCTCGGTTCCGCGACATCTGCGGCCAGTCTGCTGATCAAGGGAATGCGCTGATGTTTGCCGGACTGATGTTGCCGTCTCTGGCGCACCTGATACTGGCAGCACTGCTGGTGCCGACCGCAGGCGCAGCGCTGATTTCACTGACCGGTCGCTGGCCCAATCTTCGTGAAGGGATTACGCTGGCAAGTGCTGGACTGCTGCTGTGTTGCGTAGTGATCCTTTCAGGACCCGTCACTGGTGGTGCTCGCCCCGAAATCACCCTGTTCACTATCCTTCCCGGTCTGAACATTTTTTTCCGTGTCGAGCCGTTGGGCATGCTGTTTGCGGTCATTGCCGCCAGCCTGTGGATCGTCAATTCGCTCTACTCGATCGGATATCTTCGTACAAACCGGGAGCAACACCAGACCCGATTCTTCGTCTGCTTTGCGCTTGCCTTGGCAGCCACCATGGGCATTGCCTTTGCTGGTAATTTATTCACGCTGTTTGTGTTTTATGAAATCCTGACCCTGATTACTTATCCGCTGGTCACCCATCACGGCACCGACAAGGCGCGCGCCGGCGGGCGCGTCTATCTGGCACTGCTGATGGGCACTTCAATCGTGTTTCTGTTGCCGGCCTTGATCTGGGTCTGGTACGTTAGCGGCACAACCGATTTCACGGTCGGCGGAATCCTTGCCGAGAAACTCTCGACGACGGAACTAACTGCAATGCTGGCATTGTTCATGTTTGGCATCGGCAAGGCTGCGTTGATGCCGTTTCATCATTGGCTGCCCGCTGCCATGGTCGCCCCGACCCCG
>JANORY010000725.1:0-2998 GCA_031415535.1 Burkholderiales bacterium
CGGCCTTGCGCGACTTCACACGCTGCTCAAACACACCCGCGTTAGCCTGGTCAAATAACTGCCCTTGCCGCTGAAACTCGCCCAGACTGACGATTTGCGGATCGCTAAGTTTGGTCAGCCCTTCCATGTTGATGACGATGATTTTTTTCAGCAGCGGCAAAGCGGCGCGTACTTGCAGTGCTTTGTCGAGTTGCTCATCATCCTCGACAAACAGGAAGCTGGTGCGCGAGTCGGTACACAAGTATTCGACCTGCGACGCCGCGTCGGTCGGATAAATGCCCGAGGAAACACCGCCCGCGCACAAGATGCCGAAATCGCAGTAACACCACTCGCGCCGAGTGTTGGCCAGGATCGACGCTGTGTCACCGGGTTGCAAGCCGGCAGCCACCAGCGCCATGGAGATCATGCGCGCCTGACGACCGAACTCGCTCCAACTCACTTCCTCCCAGACACCGAACTCCTTTTGTCGAAGCGCGACTTTCGAGTTTCTCGATTGAACAGCCGACCAGAATTTCTCACTCAAGGTCTCGCCGGCCAAGTTCGACTTGCGAACGTTTGGAAGTGTGCTGGTGTAAATCATCGACGGCTCCGTATTCATCGCCACTGCTTTTTCTTCTTCCAACGCCGTTCACCGCGGGTGTTGTCGGCTTTCATGCCCAAATAAAATTCTTTAATATCGTCTTTCTCAAGTAGCCGATCGCAGGTGTCTTCCATGACAATGCGCCCGACTTCAATCACGTAACCAAAGTGCGCGGTTGCCAGCGCAATACTGGCATTTTGCTCGACCAGCAACATGGTCATGCCCTCTTCACCATTGACGCGTTTGATGATCTCGAAAATTTCCTTCACCAGCTTCGGCGACAAACCCAGGCTCGGTTCGTCAAGCAACATCAGCTTGGGCTTGGACATCAGCGCACGCGCAATCGCCAGCATTTGCTGCTGGCCGCCGGAAAGCTGGCCGGCTTCCTGATTCATCCGTTCTTTGAGAATCGGGAAGTAGCCGTACATCTTCTCGATATCTTTGGCCACCCCATCTTTGTCGGCGCGCGTGTAGGCACCCATTAGCAAGTTTTCACGCACGGTCAGCAGTGCGAACACTTCCCGACCCTCGGGCACATGGCTGATGCCTTTGCGAACCACCTTGTCGGGGTCCATCCGCTGGATCTCTTCGCCCTCGAACACTACCGAGCCCTTTTGCGGATCGATGATGCCCGATATAGTCTTGAGCACTGTCGTTTTGCCGGCGCCGTTAGCCCCCAGTACGGTAACAATCGAGCCTCGCGTGACTGCCAGACTGACGCCGCGAATGGCCTGCACCGGACCATAACTCGACTCGACGTTGGTGAGTTTCAGAATAATGTCGCTCATTGCCGCTGCCCGATGTCCGTCATTAATGTCCGAGGTAGGCCGAAATCACCTCCGGATGCGACTGCACTTCCGACGGCGTCCCCTCGGCCAGCATCTTGCCGTAATTAACCGCCAGCACTCGGTCCGACACTCGTGAAACCAGACTCATGTCGTGTTCAACCATGAGCTCGGTTACACAGAGATCTTTCTTTATGTCTTGAATCCAGAAGGCCATATCGTCGGTCTCTTCAACATTAAGACCCGACGAAGGCTCGTCCAGCAAGATAAGCTTCGGCTGTGTGCACAAAGCACGCGCCAGCTCAACCACTTTGCGAATACCGTAAGGCAGGCCTGCGACCATGGAGTCACGAACGCTTTGCAGACCTAGAAAGTCGATGATTTTCTCGACCTGACTACGGTGCTCAAGTTCACGCTTTCTGACCGACGGCAGAAACAGCAATTCGGCAAATACATTAGTGACGGCGTGCGCGTGGCAACCGATCAACATGTTTTGCAGTACCGATGCGTGCTCGAAGAGTTCGATATTTTGAAAGGTCCGACCAATGCCCTTGGCTGCCACTAGATCTGGTGCCATGCCGGTCAGGTCTTGGTCGTGAAAGGTAATACGGCCCGCAGTCGGCGGGTAGATCAGGCTGACCATATTGAAGATGGTCGTTTTGCCGGCACCGTTTGGACCAATGATGGTGTAGACCTCGCCCTGCTTGACCTCGAAGCTAACGTTATCGACCGCCGTCAGACCGCCGAATTTCTTGGTGAGGTTCTCGATTTTGAAAAATGACATATCGCTCAGCGCACCCGCTCGGATTTTTGATACGATTTTTGCCGGGTAAACATGCCCTGCTTGTACAGCGGGAACATTGAAAAGTAGGTTCGAATCTTGATCCATCGGCCATAAATACCGAGCGGCTCGAACAACACAAACAGAATGATGATGATTCCGAACACCACCCCCTTCAAGCCGGTCTGCTCGGCAACAACTGCCGGCAAATAATCCTTGGCGATGGTGATCAGCTCAGGCAAGACAATAATGAAGATTGCCCCAAAAATGGCGCCGTGCAGCGAACCCATGCCACCAATGATCAGCATCATCAGGAACTCAACCGATACGAACAGGGTGAACTGTTCCGGGCTGACGAATTTGATCTGGTGCACATAAAGTGCACCCGCCAGACCGGTCAGCGCAGCGGAAATCGCAAAACTCATGGTCTTGTAACGCGCCAGGTTCACACCCATGCTTTGCGCCGACACTTCGGAGTCGCGAATGGCGATAAACGCGCGACCGGTCGGCGAGCGCAGCAAATTCACGCACAGCCAGGTGACGATCACGATCAGCAGCAAGCACAGGAAATAAAACTGGATTTCGCCGTCCAACTTGTTGAAAATCAATTTGGGCGCCGGCACCGACACGCCGGCATTGCCACCGGTGACTGACTCCCAGCGCGCCAGGATTTCTTCAACAATAAAGCCGAAGGAAATCGTCGCGATCGCCAGGTAAATACCGGACAAACGAAGCGCAGGCAGGCCGATCAAAATACCGGCTAGCCCCGCCAGTATCATGCCGGCGGGTGCCGAAAACAGAAACGGCCAACCGAACTTCTGCAGATACATTTCGGCATAGGCGCCGATCGCC
>JANORY010000726.1:0-2762 GCA_031415535.1 Burkholderiales bacterium
TCCGGCAGCCTGGGCTGTGGTGGTTAATTCCGCTAAAGCATCCTCCTCAACCAGGACCAGCTCAACATTAATGCCGCTTTGTTCTGTAAAGCGGGCCAGCATGGCGAACATTTGAGTTACTTGCTGGTACAGATGCAATCCTTGGCACGTCTTCATCCGGGGGCTGTGTGGTAGTGAGCCGCGCAAGCCTTGAGGTACTGAGCGCCCTGGTGCATGATTTACCCGACCCGGAGATTCCCGCCATCACCTTGGGTGATCTTGGCATTGTTCGGGAAGTCCGGCTCGATAACGATAATGCGATCATCAAACTCACGCCGACTTACAGTGGCTGCCCTGCCACCGAAGCGATTCGGGAAGACGTTCTGAGCACCGTCGCCACTGCCGGTTACCCAAACGCCCGTGTCGACATCGTCTTGTCACCGGCCTGGAGCACGAGCTGGATCAGCCAGCGCGGGCGCGACCGACTGCGGGCTTACGGAATTGCGCCACCGATCGATGACGAAGCACGGGCTGCGCGCGCCCAAGATCTGAACTTGAGTGAAAGTGCACGCCCGGTTGCACAGGTCATAAAGTTTCATCGTAAGACCGCCATTTCTTGCCCGCGTTGCGCGTCCGCTCAGGTCGAAGAGCTCAGCGCCTACGGCTCTACGCCGTGCAAGGCCTTGTATCGGTGCCTTGCCTGCCGGGAACCCTTTGACTACTTCAAACCCTATTAGGCAACGGCGGCTATGAGTGCTCCGAGTTTTCATCGACTTCGCATTACCGAAAAACGACGCGAGACCGCCGATTCGGTATCGCTGGCGTTCGCAGTTCCGGAATCCTTGCGTCGCCAATATCATTTTTCTCAGGGGCAATTCCTGACCTTGCGGGGCACCATCAACGGCGCGCCAGCGCGCCGCTCCTACTCGATTTGTGTCAGCGTCAATGATTATCTTCGCCGTGGCGAATTGCGGGTCGGTATCAAGCGGGTCAACGGCGGACTGTTTTCGAATTGGGTCAGCGACACAGCCCAGGTCGGCGACGACCTGGACGTCATGACACCGGATGGGCGATTCTTTACCCCGCTGGTGGCAAGCCAAGTCAAGCGTTATGTTGCCTTCGCTGGTGGTTCGGGCATTACACCGATTCTGTCGCTGATCCGAACGACCCTTGAGACCGAAACCGGCAGTGAGTTCACGCTGGTATATGGCAACCGAAGTGTTGCATCCATCATGTTTATCGAGGAACTTGAGGACCTGAAGAATCAATATCTGGGACGATTGCGACTTTTTCATGTCTTGTCCGACGAGGCGCAAGAAATTGCATTGTTCAATGGCCTGCTCGATCGAAGCCGCTGCGACGCCTTGTTAGCGGAATTGATTCCACCAGCCAGCATTGACGAGGCCTTCATTTGTGGACCGGAACCGATGATGGATGCAGTCGAAGCCAGTTTATTGGCCCACGGCCTGCCGCGAACACGGGTTCACGTCGAGCGATTCGGCATTCCGATGCCGGCCAGCAGCAGTAACGTCAGCAGTGGAGGTGCCAGCATTACAGGCGCCAGCAATTCTGCGGCGATCAACTCAGCGCCAGGCCAAATGGCCAAGGTCGAGCTGATCATTGACGGTAAGTCGCGCCGCTTGCGCGTGCCGATCGACGGACCAGGCATACTGGATGTCGGCCTGGCGGCGGGCATTGATCTGCCCTTTGCCTGCAAGGGTGGCGTCTGCTGCACCTGTCGGGCCAAGGTACTCGAAGGTTCGGTACGCATGGACAAGAATTACACACTCGAGCAATGGGAAATCGACAAAGGCTTTGTCCTTACTTGTCAGTCTCATCCGACCAGCGATCAGGTGGTCATCAGTTACGACGAACGCTGAGCACTAACCGGATCGCGACCATGGCCAGAACCAAAGCCGCCGATCACGAACAACAACGCGACCGCATTCTGAACACCGCCGTCCAGGCGTTCGCCAGCGTTGGCTACCCAAGCGCGTCTATGGCCGAACTCGCCCGACTGTGTTCAACCTCAAAGGCCGGGCTGTATCACTACTATGCGAGCAAGGAAGCCTTATTGTTTGATGCGCTCGATCGCTACACCCGGCGACTGCTGACTCTGGCTCAATCGGTCTGTGCGACCGAACGGCCAGCGGCACAAACCTTACGGGAATTGATTCGGGCGTTCATGACCGAGTATCAAAATGCACAGGCTTATCACGTCGCCCTGTTAAACGACGTCAAGTTCCTGGCCGAACCGGAGCGACTGAAGATTCGAGCACAGGAGCGCGCCGTCGTGCAGATGTTCTCCGAACTGATTGGCCGGGCTTATCCGCAACGCACCGCCGGTGATCGATTGATGCCGATCACCATGGCCTTGCTCGGAATGATCAACTTTACCTTTGCCTGGCTGGACCCGAACGGGCCAATGAACGACCGGCAATTCGCCGACCTGGCGATTGAGCTCTGGGAGCATGGCCTGAACGGCGATCAGGCACTGCCGCGGGCGATGATTTTGAATCCCAAATCGAGCGTCGCCTGAACCGTTCCCTGACCGTCAAGACGGTCCAGCATTAGTCGGGCGGCGCGAGCGCCGATCTCTCGTGAATGCACCTGCACGGAGGTCAGTGACGGTTCGGTCGCAGCCGCGATCGGCAGATCGGCAAATCCCATGATGGCGAGCTGGCCGGGCACGTTCCAGCCGCGCCGCTGACATTCGAACAAGACACCTGCGGCGAGCATATCGTTGGCACAAAACACCGCCTGGAGTCCAGGTTGCTGCGCGC
>JANORY010000727.1:0-7195 GCA_031415535.1 Burkholderiales bacterium
CTGATCAATATCGCCGGACAGCAACAGTCCAATCATGCGGATGACCACCTTGCCCGACTTGCTGTTTAAATCCGGCCCTCCCATAAAAATCTCCTGAAGCGTGGGTGTACTTTGCTACCGTTTGATGTCTGCGCGCGGGCAGTCCTAGCGCAGGCCGTCTTCGCCCTTGGCTTCATGAGCCTGCAGCCCGCCAATCCGGGCCAGCGGCCGGCCACTGTCGGTGACCGCGACGATCACGACGATTTCGCCGGCACGTGGCGCATCCGCGACGCGTGCTTCGATCGCATCGAAATGACTGCGCACAAAAGCCGCGTCCTTGTGTCCGAGCGGCACATCAATCGCGGTGCCGGGACCGCCGACCTTTTTAGCCGACGGTACCAGCGCTGCACCCTTCTCGACTGCCTTTCGCAGCGGCGCACCGAGTTTCGGATGCAAAATGGCCGCAGCATGTTCCAGTTCGCCGGCCTCACCCACGATGGCGGCCTTGCCGTAGCTGTGCGCCGCCGCCGGGCTGATGCCCAGCGCCTTCACACAAGCGGCACCCAGCATTGCGCCCAACTCCTCACCGATTTCGATCAGTTCATCGAGGTTCTCGACATAACGTCCGGCGCAGGGATTCGCAATCACCGCCATAGCGAGCGCGCGCCGGGTCGGCGGATCAATCACCTTGCCCATCTCCCGATGAGTTTCATCGACCAGCACCTGAATTTTTCTGATTTGAGCGGGCATTTGTGTGTTCTCCCTAGGAAAAAGCAGCGGCGCAAATCGCTTGTGCGCCGGTGTTCAGCGCAATTAAATGTCCAGGTGATTGGCTTGTCGCGCGGACCGTTCGAGTTGCTCCCTGCAAGGCCAGAAACGCTGAATCAATCAAACCGGCGGCGACCACACGATGGGCAAACTCGGCACCTCGATCCAGGGCCAAGTCTATGCAGGCACGCGGCAAATCAGCGACTGAACGGGTGACCAGTCGGTGCTGCAAATCAGAGTCATCGCGCACCTGATTGGCCGGCAAACGCGTGATGCCTGAATGCTCAACATTGACCGCATTGGCGATTAAGGTGGCAGCCGCATCGGCGGCGGCGGCCGTGTTGGCCAACACCGTGACGGCATCAGCAATACCCAGCGAGAGGCTGCGACCACGCCAACCCGATGTGGCAATGCCATTGATACGATGGCTGCTGTCAATACGAATCCGGGCTGCCAACTCGGGCAGCATCGAACGCGATTTAAGCTCGAACTCGGCGACAACACCAATCTCGACGTGGGCACCGTCGGCCAGATACAGCGCGATATCGCCACCATTGTTGACCATGGCGCGACGGATACCGGGCTGCACCAGGCAAGCGAGTATTTCCTGCGCGACGCTGCCCGCCACGGCGGCCATCGGCGTGATGAAAAGACCGAACTGACTATGAAACGGCCAGCAGGCCGCCGCCATACGTCGAGCGATCGGCGAATTGAACTGCGACGCCGGCACACCGTCAGTTCTTAATTGAGGTAACTCGGCGCTGAGTTCAGTCAACACAGTCTGGAACCGCTGCCAGGCGCACTCGATGACAACGGCGCATAAACGCGCAGGACCTTCCACCAAGATAATCAAATCGATCGGGCCGTGTTGAAAATGCCAGCGACCATCGACCGTTTGAACACGATAAATACCCGCGCCGGCCGGCATCATTCGTAACCCGATCGATTCAATACACCGACCGCTGGCCAGGGATTGCCGGTCGGCCAGTCCTGTACTCGGTGATGGTGCGCGGCCAGGACCGATTCAATCGATTGCACCCGCTCCATATGGCCGCCAAGCTGCTGATAATCGCATCTGCGCAAGGTAAACTCGATCGGCGCGACAATGGCCGGCGTCGGCACTGAACCAAACGAGTTCGCCGGCATGCGCGAGACATCGACCATGACGGTAATACCGCCACCGGGCCAGACATAGGCCGGTGCACCGCCACAGGTCACCTTGGTCAAAAGATTTTTGATCGATCGCGTCAGCAACACCGGATTCTCGGTAACCCCGGCGCGCAAGCTGCCGCCCGCGCCGCCGACAAATAGTACGGTGGTCAACGCCGGCTCACAGTTCTCGCCAATCCGCTGCACGGTTTGCGCCAACACCGAGGGCATCGGTGCCTTGCGTGCTTGCAGATGTTCATCGAGCAGGAAATAGTCGGCATGCTCGCCGGTGGTCGAGACCATCAACAGTCGCAGACCCGGTCGCGCGGTCTTCGGGTCCCAGGACTCGATAATCGTCAACGGGTCGACGATGTCGGTACCGCCCCAACCGGTCCCCGGACTGGCGACTTGAAAATAGCGCCCCGGCGTTGACTTGCGTCCGCGCAGTCGAATGCCGCTGGGCGACATGTCGAGGCAACGTCCGGCCTGGTGTTCACTGAGCACGCCGGTAATGTGGTCATCGACCACCACCACTTCGTCGACATGACCAAAAAATTGTTTAGCAAAAATTCCGACCGTCGCCGATCCGCAACCGACCCGCATGCGCTGCTCCGGCACGCCGTTCACAATCGGTGGCTGGCCGGCCTGAACCGTCAACTGGGCACCGCCCTCGATATCAAGTTCGACCGCTTGCTGATTACCCAATGCCAACATCAGTTCACAGCTCAGGCGGCCCTCTTTTTTGCTGCCACCGGTCAAATGATGGACACCGCCGAGCGACAGAAACTGCGAGCCATATTCAATGGTGGTGACATGGCCGACCGACTCGCCCTTGTGGCGTACCGTGGCCTGTTCAGGACCCAAGTATCGATCGGTATCAATCTTGATCTTGAAGCTGCAATAACTGAAGATACCTTCGGTCACCACCGTTACCAGGTCGACGCCTTCATGCTGGCTGGCGACGATGAACGGTGCCGGCTTATAGTCCGGATAAGTGGTGCCGCTGCCAACCCCGGAAACAAATACCGGTGAGCCATCGAGCAAACTGCCATCCCAGGCTGGCTCGGGCCTGACCCGCTCAACCAGTTCAACACCGGGTCGGCGCATGATCAACACCGGGTCGATGCGCTTGAGTAATCCGTCGACATTGCCATAACGATCACAGGCGCCCAGCCGTCCGGCGCTGATCTGGCATAACACCGGGCAGGCGTCACACTGGATCTTGTTCACAGACATATTCTCAGGTGCCTTGGCGGCTACCACTTCCGGGCTGCTTGGCAGGCCATCGCCGCGTGCCGGCACCGCTTCATTGCTCTCATTTGAAGCGTTCATCGTGGCAAGGCCTGCAGCGCGGCCAGCAGTCGGTCCGGCGTCGCCGGCACCTGTTGAATGCGCACCCCGACTGCATCGTAGATGGCATTGAGAATCGCCGGCGCGGTAGCCACCAGCGCCGGCTCACCAACGCCTTTTGCTCCGTACGGACCAAGAGGCTCAGCATCTTCGATCAGGTGTGTGATCATCTGTGGCATGTCACCGACGGTTGGTATCAAGTAATCATGCAGATTATCGGTCCGACCACTGACATATTCTTCCATCAGTGCCAAGCCAAGGCCCTGGGCGATGCCGCCGTGGATCTGTCCTTCGACCTGAGTCGGATTAATCGCTCTACCGACATCATGTGCTGCATGCACTTCCAACACCCGCACTGTGCCCAGTTTGATATCAACCTCAACTTCGGCGAACTGGGCGGCGAAGCCATAAGTGGCGTAGGGAACCCCCTGCCCGTCGGCATCCAGCGGCACGGTGGGTGGGTTGAAATAACCTTCGCCCAAGGCGACATGACCATCGCTGCGCACGCTCAACGCCGACAGCCTGATGGAACGCTGTTCGTTGGCCGTGCGCGCTAACAATTGTCCAGCCTGAATGTCGAGCAGGGCATCGTCCGGTGCGGCCAGCAAATTCAGCAGTTGTTGTCGTAAATCCTGCGCCGCCAATCGCGCGGCATTGCCGGAAACGAAGGTCTGTCGCGACGCCGAACTCTTGCCGGCATCGCGGGTCAGATCGGTGTCGGCGGTGCTCTGTTCGATCCGATCGAGCGGCACACCGAGCGCATCGGCGGCGATTTGCACCATGATCGTATAAGTACCCTGGCCGATCTCGACGGCGCCGTTATACAGCACCAGGCGGCCGTCGGGCCGCAGGCCCAAGGTCATCGACGACGGATTGGCAATCACCGTGTTGCCAATGCCGTACCACATGCAGGCGATGCCGACCCCTCGGCGCAAGGGATTTTCACGGTGTGGCGCCTGAGTTTGTGCATCAGCCAGCGTCGGCATCTGCTTGGCCGCCGCGCGCTGAAGTTTCGCCGCCGCCCGCTTGATTGACCAGGCGGGCTGCAGCGCCTTTAGGCAGTCGATCAAACCGACGCTTGCCTCGAGCAACTGCCCGGTCGCAGTCCGATCACCGGCACGCAAGGCATGTCTGATCCGGAACTCCAGCGGATCGATGCCCTGGCGTTGCGCCATCTGGTCGATCAGCAACTCGTTGATCAAGGTCGATTGCGGAACACCGAATCCGCGAAATGCGCCACCGTTGGCGTTGTTGGTCAGCACCGCCCGGGTCACGGCACGAACATGGCGAATACGGTACGGGCCGCTGGCGTGAATCGGCACACGATTGGCCACCGTCGGTCCCCACGAGGAGTACGGGCCAGTGTTGAAGTCGCCGGAAAAATCATAGGCGATCAAATCCCCCTGGGCATTGGCGGCCAGCGTCGCACGCATCGCCGCCGGATGCCGCTTGGTGGTTGAGACCATCGACTCTGGCCGGCTATAAACAATTCGAACCGGGGTCTGGAACTTGCGCGCGGCGGCCACCAGCAAGGGCTGAATCGAGAGGTCCAGTTTGCCACCAAATCCACCGCCAACCGCCGACGGGATGATTCTGACCTGCTCCGGTTTGAGTGCGAACATGGCAGCGATCTCATCACGATCCATGTACGGTGTCTGGGTACAGGCGAATACATGCACGCGCTCGACACCGTCCTCAATTTGCCACTGCGCATAGCCCGCTTCGGGTTCGATATAGGCATGTTCGACAAAGCCAGATGACATCTGCGCGGTCAATTCAATCGCCGCCGGTTCGGCGTGAACATCACCGCTGACCACGCGACCTCGGCACAGCACATTGTCCGGCCACCGCGCGTGAATCGGGGTACCACCGTTGGCGACGTCATCGAGCGCCTGCGACATCTCGGTTACCGCCGACTCAAGGTGCCAGTGGATCGGCAATTGCGCCAGATCCAGCGAGTCAATCGCGCCTTGGCTGCCGACAATCGCCAGCACCGCCTCACCGCGCATCCGCACGCGTCCCTCGGCCAGCGCCGGCTGATCGCGCAGATCGGCAAAAATGGCGAATCGATTATTGGGAATGTCACGGGCGTGCACTACGCCGACCAGACCCGGGTGGTCGACTACGAAGGCGTCGAGATCACCGAAACTGAAACTGGCGCGGGCATGCGGCGAGCGAAGGACCCGCATCCACAGCGCGCCGGCCGGTGCGTGGTCGGCACCGTACAGCGCCTGGCCGGTCACCTTCGATAAGCCATCGAGCCGCTCCAGACGAGCACCGACCGCCGCACCGCGATCGATATTGACCGCCGAAACCCGATCTGTCGACCGCACGCGGGCAACCGACACAAGCGCCTCAACAATTTTCTGGTAGCCGGTACAGCGGCACAGCACGCCCGCCAGTCCGTCGAGTATCTGCTGATGAGTGGGTGTCGGGAAGCGTCTGAGCACATCCTCGCTGGCCATCAACATGCCCGGTGTACAAATGCCACACTGAGCGGCACCTTCGGCGATAAACGCCACCTGCAGCGCGCTCGGCTCGCCGGCAGCATTAGCCAAGCCCTCAATGGTAGTGATGGCCCGACCTTCACATTGCGCGACCGCGAGCAAACAAGAGCAAACTTGTTCGCCATCGAGCAACACCGTACAGGCACCACAATCGCCGGCATGACAACCGACCTTGGTTCCGGTCAGGTGCAAGTGCTCGCGCAATACCTCGGAGAGTCGGCTGAGCGGTGCCACGTCGAGCTGCACCGCAGCACCATTGACGGTCATGTTGACGACCATCGAGCGCGGATCGCTGGCCCTAAGTTGCATCAGTAGACTCCAACAGCTCGGCGAACACGCGAACTAACAATTCTCGCACCGCCTGCAAGCGATAGTCGGCGCTACCGCGCAGATCATCAATCGGGCTTAATTCCTGCAAGCAGTCAGCGCGGCCAAGCCACTCTTCGACGCGGGCCGCTAGCATCCTGCGCTGTGTGCCGAGCAACACGGCCTCCAGCGCAGCCAGTCGACGAACGCTCGGCGCGCAAGCACCAACCGCTATGCCACAACGATTGACCGCGCCCGACGGGTCGAAATCCAGGCACACCGCGACCATGACAATCGAGATGACCAGATACTTGCGATGGCCCAATTTTCTGAACTGCGACACGGCGCGCTGGGAAAATGCCGGCAGCGTCAGGGCGGTCAGAATTTCATCGTCGGCCAGCCTGGTTTGACGATTGCCCTGTACAAAATCGGTGATCGGCAAACTGCGCAAACCGCGCCGGCTGCGCAGTTCAACCCGCGCGTCGAGGGCCGCCAGCGCCGGAACTCCGTCAGCGGCAGGCGAGGCGTTGCACAGATTACCGCCGACCGTGCCCTGGTTCTGGATCTGAATGCCACCGACCTCGCGGGCCGCACTGACCAGGGCCCGCAGTACCGGCGCGTCGGCGTGGCGCACCAGATCAGACCAAGTGGTCAATGCGCCGATTCGCCCGCCAGTACCCGCCGGCTGCAGCACCGGGGTAATACCGCGCAAATCCGCCAATGCGCTAATGTCCAGTACCGGCTCGCTCAGGGGCTTGGCCACGCGCGACGGATAAAAATCGGTGCCGCCGGCCAGCACGGTCCAAGCGCCATCAGCGCGCTGTGCCAACGCATCGTCCAAGGTTACAGGTCGGTGGTAGTTCATTATTTGATGTAATGAAGTGATTACTTCATAAGACTTGCCATAAAGTTACTCCACGTTACAATCTCAGTCAATCAAAGTTGGCTTCGGCCTGCCGATTTTCCAAAGGTAGTTTCATGACCCACGTCGTAACCGAATCCTGTATCCGTTGTCGTTACACCGATTGTGTCGATGTTTGTCCGGTTGATTGCTTTCGCGTTGGCCCGAACATGCTGGTCATCGATCCCGATGAATGTATCGATTGTGCCGTCTGCATTCCCGAGTGTCCGGTCGA
>JANORY010000728.1:0-5866 GCA_031415535.1 Burkholderiales bacterium
GAGGGTGGCGATGACGGTCGGCAGATGGGACCGGCGTTTCACGGCACCGACTCCATGCTTTTTCAGATATTCAATCGAGGCAAACAGTCGGTCACGATTGATTTGAAAACGCCAGCCGGCGTGGCCCGGCTCAATGAATGGCTCAACGACGCCGACATTTTTATTCACAACCTGCGCCCCGGGGTACCGGCTCAACTCGGCATAGACGGTCCTGCTTTATGCGCACGCCACCCACGCCTCGTCTACTGTGAGATTTCGGCATTTGGGCATTTGGGGCCGCTGCGCAACGCCCCCGGTTACGAACCCCTGATTCAAGCCTACAGCGGCCTGTCGAGCATCAGCGGCGACCCGGACGGACCGCCGATCCGCATGGGCGCTTCGGTCTGCGACCAAGGTACTGGCATGTGGATCGTGATCGGTGCCTTATCCCTGCTGGCCGAACGCGAACGCACCGGCTGCGGCGGCATGGTGCAAGGCTCGCTGCTTGAAACCGCATTGAGTTGGGCGGCGCAAAAGAGCGACTCTTATTTGAATGAAGGCAAGCTGCCGGAGAAACATGCCAGCGGTCATCCGGGGTTCGTTCCGTATGAATCGTTTGATGCAGCCGATGCGCCTTTGCTGATTTGTTGCGGCAATGATCGACTGTTCACGAAATTCAGTACCGTGCTGGCGCGACCGGATTGGCCGGACGATAGCCGCTACCGCAGCAACCGCGATCGTATGCAACACAAGGCAAGCCTGCTGACCGAAATTCGCGCGATCATCAAAACCCGCAGCCGAAATGATTGGTTGACCGCGCTCGGCGAAGCCGGCGTGCCGTGCTCACCGGTTCACACTATTCCCGAGGTGCTGGAACAACCGCAGGTTGCCGCCTTGGGATTGATACAGAAGCTGCCAGACGCCGGCTTCAGCTTGACCGGTTTGCCACTATCGTTCGACGGTCAACGTCCGGCGTTGCGCAGTGCCGCACCGAAGCTGGGTGAACATAACGAACCGAACGCAATCTGATTTGATCGAATTGCTCAATCTATTCAATAAACACTTGCAATTCGGACGTTTTCGACCGAAACTGGGGTTATGAAAGGAAGCGAATTCCTTAAAAAGGTGCGGTCGTTGGCCAATCGCCGAGGTTGGGAATATTCTTGGAACCCCAATCAAGGCAAGGGTAGTCATGGCACTCTTTTTGTTCATGGCCGATTAACGGTCGTTCGGAATTTGAAGGATGAGTTGAAAACTGGTACCTATCACAGCATGCTCAAACAACTGGGCATTACAGATAACGACCTTCACGAATAAGAGGCTTTCGATGCGAATTTATGACTACGCATTCAAGTTCACCCGAGCCAAAGAAGGAGGCTGGTTAATTTCCTGCCGCGATCTTCCTGAGGCTGTTTCACAAGCGGAAGCGTTGGAAGCTCGCTTTGAGGTCGCGGTCGGCTGCTTGCAGGCAGCGCTCGAAGGAAGAATGCGTCATGAAATGCCGATTCCGATTCCTAGTACGTCCCGTCCTCGCGAGGTTGTCATTAGCCCACCGATAGAAACGATTGCCAAGGCAGCGCTTTATGAAGCCATGCGAAAGGCTAAAGTGAGCAAGTCAGAATTGGCAAGACGATTGGGAATTGACGAAAAGGAGGTTCGCCGTATGCTTGATCCAAATTACGGATCGAAACTTCCGAGAATCGCGCAAGCGATCGAGGCGCTCGGCCAACGGCTTGTCATAGGCGTTGAACCAGTTTAGAACTTGGATTGTTGACCGACGGTTTCAAGAAGAATGATGAGCGAAAGGTCAAAGGAATGCAGCCATGTTGCTCGACCCCGATAACAGCCGCCTGGTTTTGGTCGACTATCAGGCCAGACTTATGCCGGCCATCGATGACCATGTGTCAGTTTTGAAGCAAGCGGTTCGGCTTGGCAAATTAGCGAATTTGCTCGACGTCGAGACTGTTGGCACCGAACAAAATCCACTCGGCCTCGGCAGCAACCAGCCCGAGATTCGCAGCCTGTGCAGCCAGATCTTTGCCAAGATGAACTTCGCGGCCTTTAGTGAATCTGCTCCGCTCGAATGGTTACTCGGATCGAGCAAAAAGCAACTGGTGCTGGCTGGCTGCGAGTCTCATGTCTGCCTGCTGCAGACTGCGTTTTCCGCATTGGCGCACGGTGCGTCGCTAGCGATCGTCGAGGACGCCTGCGGCTCGCGCAAGGCCAGTGATCGCCGTGCCGCGATGGCGCGGCTTCGCATTGCCGGTGCTCAAATCGTGACCTTCGAAATGGTCGCCTTCGAGTGGCTGCGCAGCAGCGAACATCCGAAGTTCAAGCGGGTCCTGGCGCTACTGAAATAGCCGCGCAGCTTCACTCAAACTGCAATCACCACAGCGCCTAATCGGTTTGACGATCTCGAAGATCTTTAACCACCTGCTCGCCCTCGACCTCGGCCTTGTGATTCGACATGCGCCGAACCCCCTTGGGGTCAGGCGCATGTTTACCAGCCTTGCGCGCCAGGGTCGGTGCCACCAGCGGGTTGCGCGGCTTGATATTGACCGCTACTTTTTTTGTGCTCATGACCCTAGCCTCCCGCAAACCGCTACACCCTACAAAATATAACGCGCCAGATCTTCACTGCGCACCAAAGTACCGAGCCGTTCATCGACAAACGCTTCATCGATCTTCAGCGTGGTTCCCGAATGTTTGCTGGCGTTGAAGGACACGTCTTCGAGCAGTTTTTCCATGACGGTGTACAGTCTTCGAGCGCCAATGTTCTCGGTCTTCGCGTTGACTGAAAACGCCATCTCGGCCAAGCGCTTGACGCCGGAGGCTTCGAATTGCAAGGTGACGCCCTCGGTTGCAAGCAAGGCCTGATACTGCTTGGTCAGGCTCGCATCGGTGTCGGTCAATATCTTGGTGAAGTCATCGGCCGTTAAGGAATCGAGCTCCACCCGGATCGGCAGACGACCTTGCAACTCGGGGATTAAATCCGACGGCTTCGAGAGATGAAAGGCACCCGAGGCGACAAACAGAATGTGATCGGTCTTAATGACGCCATATTTGGTATTGACAGTGGTACCTTCAATCAGCGGTAATAGATCGCGCTGCACGCCCTGGCGCGACACATCGGCCCCTGACATTTCGCTGCGCGAGGCAATCTTGTCGATTTCATCGATGAACACAATGCCGTTCTGCTCAACGCTGTGCATGGCGCGCGCCTTGATTTCATCCTCATTAACTAACTTGGCGGCTTCTTCATCCGCCAAAACCTTGAGCGCTTCCTTGATACTCAGCTTGCGCAACTTTTTCTTGCCCTGCAGGCCCTGGAACATCGACTGAATCTGCTGCGTCATTTCTTCCATGCCGGGTGCGCCATGGATCTCCATCGCGCTGGCGGGCTGAGTCAGCTCAAGCTCGATTTCCTTTTCGTCCAGATCACCTTCGCGCAGGCGCTTGCGAAATTTCTGGCGGGTTGCAGAGTCCGGTGGGGTGGCGACCGTTTCACCGTCATCGGCACCAAATCCGAAGCTGCGCGACGGCGGCACCAGCACGTCCAACACCCGATCCTCGGCCGCATCTTGCGCCCTTATCACGACCTTGCGCTTTTCCTGATCGCGAGTCTGCTTGACGGCAATCTCCGCGAGGTCGCGAATAATGGTGTCGACATCGCGCCCGACATAACCGACTTCAGTGAACTTGGTCGCCTCAACCTTGATGAACGGTGCATTCGCCAGGCGTGCCAGCCGGCGCGCAATCTCGGTCTTGCCGACGCCGGTCGGCCCGATCATCAAAATATTCTTCGGCGTAATCTCGTGACGCAAAGGCTCAGCGACCAGTTGCCGACGCCAGCGATTTCGCAGCGCAATCGCCACCGCCCGCTTGGCGCGATCCTGGCCAATGATGTGTTTATCGAGCTCGGAAACAATTTCTTCGGGGGTCATTTCAGTACTCATCGCAACTACCCCTTCAGGCATTCGACCGTGTGATGCTGGTTGGTGTAAATACAAATCTCACCGGCGATGGTCAGTGACTTTCTGACGATCGTCTCCGGATCCAATTCGGTGTTCTCGATCAACGCGCGAGCCGCTGATTGCGCGTACGGGCCGCCGCTGCCAATCGCAATCAAACCCAACTCGGGCTCGAGCACATCGCCATTGCCGGTAATGATCAGTGAATGATCACGATCGGCCACCGCCAGCATGGCCTCGAGCCGGCGCAACATGCGATCGGTGCGCCAGTCCTTGGCCAACTCAACTGCGGCACGTTGCAAATGACCGGCATGCTTATCCAGTTTGGCTTCAAAGCGCTCAAACAGCGTAAAGGCATCGGCCGTGCCACCGGCAAAACCGGCCAGCACCTTGTCGTTAAACAAACGCCGGACTTTACGGGCCCCCTGCTTGATGACGATGTTGCCGAGCGTCACCTGACCATCGCCGCCCAACGCGACCGAGTGGCCGCGCCGAACCGACACGATGGTGGTGCCGTGATATTGCTCCATGGCCTGCTCCAGATTCCAACGCCGAGAATGGCATCAGTTTAACGGACGACAGTTGGGGCCATCAGGCAGGATTACAAGAGGCTTGCGCCACTACTTGGGACGTCGGATATCGGCCAGCTCGTGAATGCCCATGACTTTCATCAGCGCCAGCACCAGATAGTTCGGTTCGGCAAAGATCACCGATTTACCCATGTTGCGCAACGTGACTACTTCATTCAACAGCTCTCCGGCCGCCACAAAATCGAGCCTGGACAGGCTGCGACAATCGATGACGAGGTCATGACGATCCTGCGCGTAGACGCGCAAGGACGCAAGTTCGCTCTGCATGCGGCCGACGATCTCACCCGACATCGGAAAAGCGCCCGCTTCGCCGGCCGCTTCAGCGCTGGCCACTATTTGGGTGTTCGATGCCTGTACAACGTCACCTCGAATCCAGGCCGGCATCGGCTCCCAGGACGGCGGTGACACTTCATAGGTCACGCAGTAGTCGATACTCATGTCGTCGAACTTCTGTTTCAGACCCTGGGCGCGCAACATTTCGAGCGCCAACATCCAGCTTGACTGATTTTCGTCGCGCCGACCGGTTTCGGTGTTCAACTTCGCGGCCTCGAACATTTTCGCGGCGTTGGCAATGACCAACTCATGTTTACCCGCTTTGAATGTCTCGATCGCATGCAACAGCGCCGCCGCACCAGCACTGTCAATCTTCTGTACGCTAATGAACTCCAGCACCGCCGGTTTCTTGTTGGCGGCGGCCCGCTTCATTTGCTCGAACTGCTTGCCCAGGTTTGCATCGACCGATGCACCGAACAAGACATTGGCACCGGTGACTGAGGTCTTGGCGGCATCTGAAATTTGTTTGCTGTTTTCGCGCCAGGACGGCGGCGAAAGCTCGAATTGGGCCGCGTAATCCAGCGACATATTCTCGAATGCGTCTTTTTGCCCGGTATTCAGATAGATATCGAACAGCATCAGCCAGGCTTGCTGCGCGCCTGATTCCAGCGAGCCACTGGTAATGGCGTGCCGAAGTGTCGCCTCTGCCGCCGGCATTTGCCCGTTGGCGAACAGGATGGCAGCCTCTTCGAGTTCTGGTGGCAAGTTCGAGCCACTGATGTGAATCTCGCCAGCGTGCGCGGTATCACCGAGGGCAATCGACGTGCTGCCGCCGTTTCCTGAAAAATTGACGGAAGCATTGGCGGCTGCTGCAGCCACGGCACCGGCCGGTCCGTTGGCACGTGCCGGCGCAACGGCAACATCATGCGGTGCGGCGGCAAGCCCTTGAACGCGGTTGGGCGGCGGCGGTATCGGCAAACCCGAGGCGATCATTTCCGACTCGATGCGGTCGATCTTTTCTGCGGTCTGACGCGCGATTTCGCGCTGCATTTC
>JANORY010000729.1:0-9585 GCA_031415535.1 Burkholderiales bacterium
ACCCAAGGCTCCTTGACGGCCACTTGCGCCTGCGCCCAGGAGCTGAACAATAGCGGAACCACAAATGCCAAAGCATTCAGGGCGATTGGTCGATTCAATTTCATGTGGGCGGCTCTCATCACAATTTCGGGGATGCTAGCATGATGATTTCCCTGATCATTAATGTCCCCGTTACCCCGAGCGTGCATTCGTTTAATGTTCTGTCCCGCAGATGAATAGCAACTTAAAGCCCACCCAATGATCGAATGTTTCTTTGACTGTTCGAGTCCGTGGACCTATCTGGCGTTCCATAACCTGCAGCCGATTGCCGCCGAGCTGAACGTACCCGTGCGTTGGCGACCGATCCTGGTTGGCGGGATTTTCAACAGCACCAATCCGTCGGTCTATGAATCGAGACAACGACCGGTGCCGGCGAAGCGCGATTACATGCTGAAGGACTTGCAGGATTGGGCAACTTCGAGCGGCTTGAGCATCGTTTTCCCGCCTGCCGTGTTTCCGGTTAATAGCGTGAAGGCCATGCGCGCCTGTATTGCGCTGGAAGCGCAGGGCAAGCTGGTCAGCTTTGCCAATGCAGTCTTCGAGGCCTACTGGGGGCGAAATGAAGACATCGCACAAGATGTAGTGCTGGCCGCGATTGCCGGCAAGCTGGGCATTGACGCCGCGTGGCTCGCACAGGCAATCTCCACCCAAGCCGTCAAGGATCAGTTGAAGATCAATACCGACGAATTGATCGCGCGCGGTGGCTTTGGTTCGCCGACGATTTTTGTCGGAGGCACCGATATGTATTTCGGTAATGATCGGCTCGTGCTGGTGCGCGAAGCCGTGCTGCGAATAAAGTCGCATTCGCGCACCTGAAGCGCGCTTAACACGCAGATAGTGTGATGTTTCACGCTAGCTTTGCCAGGGCAAACGAGCAGTCGAGGTTCAATCGGAACTTGAGTAAATCGTCGGCCCGGGTCGTGCCCAGACCGAGGGCCACTACCGGTAGGCCTTGCTGGCTGGCAGCGCGCACGAAGCGAAAACCCGAGTACACCATCAATGACGAACCGACCACCAGCACCGCGTCGGCGCGCTGCAAGGACAGCATCGCCGCATCTACCCTCGGACGCGGTACCGTCTCGCCAAAGAAGACCACATCGGGCTTGAGCATACCGCCACAATGGCGGCAAGCCGGCACCTTGAAGGTGTCGAAGGGTGCGTCCGCCAGATCAGCGTCGCCATCGGGTGCCATGACCGAATGGCCACGCCATTGTGCGGCCCAGGTTTGGTTAGCATGAACCAGCTCAAGCTGCCAAGCGGCACGATCTTCGCTGGTCGAACAATCCAAACACACCACTCGATCGAGGCGTCCGTGCAAATCAATGACGTCACGGCTGCCAGCGCGTTGATGCAAGCGATCGACATTTTGGGTGACCAGCGCGGCCAGGCGGCCGTGTTGCTGCATTCGGACCAGCGCATGATGAGCCTGGTTCGGTGTGGCCTGTGCGAACATCGGCCAGCCAATCAGGCTGCGCGCCCAATAGCGGCGTCGGACGCGCTCATCGCCCACAAACTCCTGCACGGTGACGGGTTGCGTGCGCTTCCATTGGCCGTTTCGATCTCGATAGTCCGGAATGCCCGAGGCAGTGCTGCAACCGGCACCGGTTAGAACCCACAGGCGCGGGTATTGCTCGACAAATTGATACAGTTCGTCGATCGATTCGGTCACCCGGTAATCGCTTGTGACCGGTGGCGGATGTAACAAGCGCTTTACTTCACAGAGGAATAAGCGGTCGGCGCAAGTATGTAGTTGCTGAAGTGGGAGATCAATTGTCCGTTCTTCTCGGTTTCTGCCCTGGCGCTCAACCATTGCGGATCGGTGGCAAATGCGTGCCACTTAGCCTCGCGCTCAGCAAGGGAATCCCATTCGAGCATATAGTACAAATCGCAATTGCTCTCACCGATCACAACCGTCCAGAAGCCAGCCTGTCGGATGCCGTGTTTTTCCCATAACTTCAAGGTTATGGTTTCGAAGCGTTTGTTCAGGTCCGGCAGGCGGCCTGGCAGGCAGTGATATATTCTTAGTTCGCGCAGCATAGTGTCCTCTGTTCGACTGTCACTTGGTGGGCTTATAGTCATCCCGAGATTGAGGATAAACTAGTTTCAGTTTGCCAGCCTCAAAACATAACGCTATCGCTGCGGCCCTTAAAACCGGCGGCAAAACTGTCAAGAATTGTTGCCAGTGAAACGCCGACCCTCCAAGGCGTAGTTCGTGTCGCGGTGGCCCTACCATTCGACCGCCAGTCTCGACCGGTCAAGCCAAGGCGCAGTCGTTGTAGCTTGCCTGAAAACCGTTTGTGTACGACATTAACGCCTAACCTCATCTCTCGAAAGCCGCTTCAAGGCCATGAAACTACTCAAATCAAAATCCGCACGTTACGCTACTTCGGCGATCCTGGTGTCGAGCCTGTTCACGGCCTGCGGCGGCGGAGGCGGTGGTGGCGGCTCGCCCGCAGCCGCGCCGCCGGCCGCGCAAGTGCCAGCAGCGACCTTGGTGTCGACCAGTCCGCAAAATAACACCACCAAAGTTCAGGCGCAGACCAGCATTGCCATGGTGTTTAACGCGGCACTCGACCCGGCCACCGTGCTGGCTTCGAATGTACTGGTTACCGGTGGTGGCGTCGCGGCGCCCGTGAGCGTCAGTTACAACGCCGCGACCTTTACGCTGACTTTAAGGCCGCAGAATCCGTTGAATGCCGGCGTTCAATACACGGTTGCCATTCCCGGCATTCGGGATGCCGCCGGTAACGCGATTGCCAATTCGAACGTCAGCTTCAAGACCTTTATTACCGGCACACCGCGCAATGACGAATACAACTCCGCTGGCGTATTGATCGGTTACAGCCTGGGCACACTCGACGCTGCGGACAATATCGTTCAGATTACGAACTACGCCAGTCCGAGCAACGACGTGTCGAGCTACCAGACGATTGAATACGATGCGCGCAGTAATCCGTCGCGATATGTCCGTTATGCAGCCGGTGCCGACAAAAAAGTCGGCGGTACTGATGACGTCGTACAGTCACTGATTACCAAGACCTACGATGCCAACGGCAATATTGTGCAGGTGGTCAACTCCGCGCCCGGTGCCGATGGCAAAGCCTTTACTGCCGACGACACGATCAGTAACTTCACCGTCAATTCCTACAACACCAGCGGCTATTTATCCAAAGTAACGAATTATTCGGGCGCGGGTGCTGACGGGAAGGTCGGCACCGCCGATGACGTGGTAGTGAGCTACACCACCAAGGCGTACAACGCTGCGAATGCGCAGACCCAAGAGATTAACTACGGCCCGGATAACGTGCCAACGACCTTCTCGACCTTGACTTATAGCGCGAGCGGCAACTTGACCGAGCGGGTATCTTTCAAGGGCCCGGGCGCTGACAAGCTAGCGTTGACCGCTGACGATTCGATTGAATTTATCGCCAAGAGCGACTTTGATATAAACGGCAACGTGACCCGAGTTGTGTTCAACGACGGTCCTGGCGCTGACGGAATCTGGCGTAATGCGGACGACAAGATTGGTGGCTACATCGACTTTGTGTTCAACACCATTGGGCTGAGTACGCAAAAGGCCTATAACGGCGCTGGCACTGACACGAAGTGGTTCAGCGCCGACGACAATTTCCGTGATCGCACCAAGGTCAACTATGACGCGAGTGGCAATTTCCTGTCTCGTGTGACCTACGTTGCCCCGGGCCCCGACGGTGTTTGGGACAACGCGGACGATCTCATCGGTCAGGCCACTACTTTCTTCGGCTTCTAGCCTCGCTCAGATTGGTCGAACGGGCCATCGGCCGCGCTCAACCATACCGAAGAAATCAAGTACCGCCGCATTAAACGCCGCCGGCTCCTCGAGATTAATCGCGTGGCCGGTGTTCGGACATACCCAAAGTCCGGCCGAGCGAATCGTGCGCTTCAAAAACCAATTGGTCGCCAGGCACGGTTCGTCCTCATCGCCCACCGCCAGCAACACCGGAGTCGTCATCGCGGCCAGTTGTGTTCTCGCATCTTCAAGGGAAGGCCGCAACGCTTGGTAACGGCTGACGGTTCGGCCCATGCCCTGCGCTGAATGTTCACGATAGTGCGCCACGAACTGCTGCCAGGCACGCGGATCTTTGTTGAGCAACTGAATTCGAGTCGGGCCATGCGCAGTGGCACGCGCCATCGCGTCAATACCCTGCTCGAAGAACTCGCGGCCCTGCGCTTCAGACTGTATACGCCACTGATCTCGGCCTTGCGGCGGCGACCCGGAGCCGACACCGGCAACCACCAGCGCACTGGCGAGTTCTGGATACTTCAAACCAAACTGCAGGGTCGCATACGCGCCCATGCTGAGTCCAACCACATGAGCACGCGCAATCGACAGTCCGCGCAGCACGGCGGCGATATCGTCGCGCGACTGCTCCCAACCATAATCGTCGATTGATTGCGGAACGTCCGAAGGCGGGTAACCTCGGGCGTTAAAGGTAATGCATCGATACTGGCGCGACAGGTACCGCACCTGCAATTCCCATTCACGATAATCGGCACCAAATTCATGGACCAAGACCACCGGATAGCCGCTGCCGGTTTCCTCAACGTACAGTCGCACACCGCTTGAGTCAATGTAAGCCATGAAACGCTCCTCGTAAAATGCAGAATTCGGCTTAACGATACACTGCCAGCTTTTGGGGAGCGAGCTAAATGAGCAAGAAAATTGCATTAATCACCGGTGCCGGCAGCGGCATCGGCAAGGCCTCAGCGCTGGCGCTGATGAAGGTCGGCTTCACCGTCGTGGTGGCCGGACGTCGCGCTGAACCGTTGGCGGCAACGGTGGCCGAGGGTAAGGCCCTCGGTGCCGATGCACTGGCAGTCGTTACCGACGTCGCCAATGCGGATTCGGTTGCCGCCTTGTTCGCCAAAGTCAACCAACATTATGGTCGGCTCGACGTGTTGTTCAACAATGCCGGCAGCGGCACGCCCGCATTGTCGTTTGAGGAACTGTCGATCGAGCAATGGCGTGGCTGCGTTGACCCGATTCTGACCGGCACCTTCCTGTGCATGCGCGAAGCATTCAAGCTGATGAAAGATCAGGACCCGCGCGGCGGGCGCATCATTAATAACGGCTCGATTTCAGCCTACGCGCCGCGCCCGGGTTCATCGCCCTACACCAGTGCCAAGCACGGGGTGTCCGGGCTGACCCGTGCCGGATCGCTCGACGGCCGCAAGTACGACATTGCGGTCGGTCAGATCGATATTGGCAATGCCGCCACCGACATGACTCAGCGAATGACCAACGGGGTACCACAGCCTAATGGCCAGATGATGGTTGAGCCGCGCATGGACGTCAGCAGTGTTGCCAACGCAGTGGTCTATATGGCCCAGTTGCCGCTCGACACCAACGTTCTGTTCATGAACGTGATGGCATCGAAGATGCCGTTTGTAGGGCGTGGATAAACTTTGTAGGTCGCGGATGAACGCTACCGGGTTCCGAAACTCACGCCGATCGAGCGCGCCGCCAGAACCAAATCGTTGTCCAGCGACACGGTACGGGTTTTGGCGATCGCATCCTTGATCGGCACGGCGTGGATTTCGCCGTTTCGTGACGAGACCATGACGCCAAACTGGCCGGTACAGGCCAAGCGGGCGGCCGCCGTCCCGTAACGGGTCGCCAGTAAACGATCAAAGGCAGTCGGCGAGCCGCCGCGCTGCAAATGACCCAGCACCGTCACGCGGGTTTCAATGCCGGTGCCATCCTCAATTCGCTTCGCCACCACCGCGCCGATGCCGCCGAGTTGTTTGGCATCGGTACGTCGATTATCCAGTTCGCGTACCACCTCACCGCCCTCCGGTAAATGGGCACCTTCGGCAATACAAACGATCGAGAACCGGTGGCGGTTCCTTTGTCGGCTTTGCAGATAGGTGAATACGTGTTCCCAACTGAACGGTATCTCCGGAATCAGGATCATGTCGGCACCGCCGGCCATGCCGCCGTGCAGGGCAATCCAGCCGGCATAACGACCCATCACTTCAATCACCATCACACGTTGATGCGACGACGCCGTGGTGGACAGTCGATCGATGGCCTCACAGACAATTTGCGAAGCGGTATCGAAGCCGAAAGTTTGATCGGTGGCCGAGAGGTCGTTGTCAATCGTCTTGGGAATACCAATCACCGGCATGCCATGGTCGATCAGTCGCTTGGCAATATTCATGGTGCCATCACCACCCGTTGCCAGCACCACATCGACACCCATCTTTTTGAAGTTATCGAGGACGTCTTTCGAGCGGTCCTGAATATCGTAGCGACCATCGGCCAGGCGGACCGGGTAGTGCCAGGGATCGCCGCGATTCGAGGTGCCCAGAATCGTTCCGCCCAGACCGATGATCCCGTACACGTCGCGCTCGCCCAGTTCGCGCCAGCGGCCATCAACCAGTCCTTCGAAGCCGTCTTCAATACCGAATACTTGCGCATCAAATTCACGGATGGCCGTTTGCGTAACCGCCCTGATGACCGCGTTTAATCCGGGGCAATCACCACCACCGGTCAAGATTCCGATTTTCATTCTGGACTCCAAGGAGAGTACAACTTCTAAACATCCATCGATCTGGCATCGTCATCGTTCACCACAACTATAGGGTCTTGGTGAACCAGACCGCTAAATTCCCTGACCAACGGTGTTTAAGCGCGGTGTTTGAAGAACAGTGTTCGACGACTACGATGCGCGGATTCTGCGAATTCGCCAGCATCAGGCACAATCCCTTTCGTTCAACCCCAAAAACTATTCAGGAGCAATCATGCTGACATTGTGTGGCTTTGCCGTATCGAATTATTACAACAAGGTCAAAATGGCCTTGATCGAGAAGGACCTCGCGTTCACCGAAAAACTGGTCATGCCCAGCCAGGACGAGGCGGTGCTGGCGGACACGCCGATGGGCAAGGTGCCTTTTCTGGAAACTGACCATGGCAAAGTTTCCGAGTCCGAGGTCATCATGGCTTACCTCGAAGAGGCCTACCCGGCCAAACCGCTGCTGCCGAAAGACCCTTATGCACGTGCCAAGCACCGTGAGCTCATCAGCTACATTGAGCTGCATATGGAACTTGAGGTGCGCAAGATGTATGGCGAAGTATTTTTCAAGGGTGCCCGAGTGGACGACGCGCCGCGCGCTCAGGTTGAGAAGAATTTGAAGAAAAGTATTGCCGCCTTCAAGCGCCTTGCCAAGTTCACGCCCTATGTCGGTGGTTCCGAATTCAGCGCGGCCGATTGTTCGGCCTACGTCAGTCTGCCGTTGATCGCGGCGGCCAGCAAGGCTGCGTTCGGCAGCGATTTACTGGCCGACGCCGGGATCGACTGGAAAGCGCATATGAAGCTGATCGGCGAACGCGCCAGCGCGCAAAAGGTGAGTGCCGATCGCAAAGCACATCTGGAAGCGCAGACTAAAAAGTGATCGTCCCCTGAATCAGTAGGTCTTGTATTCGAGATACTTGCCGGACATCGTGATCGAGACGCGATCGCCTTTTGGATCGGCCTCACGGGTCAGATCCATTCTGAAATCGATTGCACTCATAATGCCGTCGCCGAACTCCTCATGAATCAATTCCTTGAACGTCGTGCCATAAACACTGACCAGTTCGTAGAAGCGATAGATCAGCGGATCGGTCGGCACCGAGGTCGGCAAGGAGCCCTTGTAGGGCACTACCATCAGCCACTTCTTTTCATCGGCGCTCAGGCCGAAGATCTTCGCAACCGTACTTGCTTGCTCGGCATTCAAGGTCATTTGTCCCAGGCAGGCGGCGGTCACCCACTCCTTGCTCTTGCCGACTTTCTGGGCGACATCGGCCCACTTCAGACCTTTGGCGACTTTGGTGGCGATGATTTTTTCGGTGACGTCTAAACGGCTCATGGCTGGATCTCCTCGATACGGGTGTTGGGATGGGTGCTGGGATGAATTTCAGGTGGATGCTCTGGCGCTCGGCCATGCGAAAGGGTCTTGGATCGGACCACCAGAAAGTCGACCAAGTGATTGCGCACGGCGTAGAACAGTGGGTCGTGATGCAAGGTCGCACGTTCACGCCCGCCCTGGCTGCGCGGTGGCAGGGGATTAATAACCCGCTCGGCAATACGTGCCTGCGGACCATTGCTCATCAGCAAAATCGTGTCCGACAAAAGAATTGCTTCATCGACATCATGGGTGATCATGAACACTGTCTGCCGGGTCTCGGAGCAGATCTTCAGCAATTCATCTTGAATCGTGCCGCGCGTCAGTGCGTCGAGTGCACCGAACGGCTCATCGAGTAACAGCATCTTCGGTTCGATCGCAAACGCTCGAGCAATGCCGACGCGCTGCTTCATGCCACCCGATAGTTGCGCCGGTTTTTTATCGATCGCCTCAGCCAGGCCGACCAGGCCGACATACTTTTCAACCTGCTGGTTGACTTGCTGCTTGCTCCATTGCGGCCACTTGCTGCGTACCGCAAAGCCGATGTTCTTGCGTACGCTCAACCAGGGCATCAAGGCATGGCCCTGGAACACCACGCCGCGCTCCAAGCTCGGCCCCGCGACTTCCCGGTTATCCATCAGCACCAGCCCGGCGCTGGCTTCATCAAGCCCGGCCAGCACATTCAGAATGGTGGTCTTGCCGCAGCCCGAATGGCCGATGATGCACACGAACTCGCCACGCGCCATCTGAAAATTGACGCCGTCAAACACCGGTTCGGCAGCACCCGGAAAACGCTTCGCCAGACCTTGCACTTGCAAAAATGGCCGCTCGGCGCTAAAAGTGTCAGTCGACATAGGTTACCGACTTTTGCAGGCGTGCGAACATCAAATCCAGCAACATGCCGACCACGCCAATCACCAGGATGGCGAAGATGACGTTGGTCAATGACAAGTTGTTCCATTCGTTCCAGACGAAATAGCCAATGCCCGTGCCACCGACCAACATCTCGGCGGCGACAATGACCAGCCAGGCAATACCCATGCTGATTCGCATGCCGGTCAGAATGGTTGGCGCGGCGGCCGGCAGGATCACCTCAAACGCTTTGCGCAAGGGTTTGACTTCCAGCGTCTTGGCGACATTGAGCCATTCGCGGCGCACGCTGGCAACACCAAAGGCGGTGTTGATCAGCATGGGCCAGACCGAGCAGATGAAAATCACAAAGATGCCGGAGATGGATGAATCCTTGATCGTGTACAAGGCCAGGGGCATCCAGGCGAGCGGCGAGATCGGCTTTAACACCTGTATGAACGGATCGAGCGCCTTGTACAACAGTGGGCTCATGCCAATGACGAAGCCAAGCGGAATCGCCACCAGGGCAGCGATGCCAAAGCCCAGCGCCACCCGCAACAGCGAGTGCGCCAGTTGAATGCCGATGCCCTTGTCGTTGGGTCCGTTATCGTAGAACGGCTGCTCCAGATTGCGCTTGGCGGCCTCGGCCATTTGCCCGAGTGTTGGAAAGCCATCACTCTTTTGCGACGTGGCACCGACCATCGCACCCGGATCCTTGCCCAGCAACTTCGCATATTCGATCTGCTCAGGCGTAAGTTTGGTCGCGCTGAC
>JANORY010000730.1:0-5753 GCA_031415535.1 Burkholderiales bacterium
TGTGTGGAACCTATTCAGCAATTTCTTGACATTTCGCCGGGCGGATTACCGCACGTCCGTGACGCGGGTGCGGAATCTGTCATCAGCAAGAACGATTGGTCGAGAGTAAGCCAAGTATAAGTACTTTGCAATCCTACCAAAGTGTTAGCAGCCTGTTTTCTGTCGTTGCCGTAGATATCACCTTGTACTTCAGTAGTAACAAGTTTCTGTGGCCTTGCCGACCGCTTATTGGTTACATTAGAAGTGTCGCTTGTTTTTAACGGAGCTTGTTGTGTCTCGATTGTTCGGCTCATTTACGTCGCAAATTTTAATGAACTTCGCCGTTGCGGCGCAACTAGCTGTATTGCTTGCGCCCTGCAATGCCGTGGCGCAGGGCGAGGCACCCATCTTGCGCATTGAACCAGGTCCGCACGCGGGTGCCGTTCGCCGAATTGCAGTCGATCAGCAACGAGGGTTGATCATAACTGCCTCGGATGACAAAACAGCGCGGGTTTGGGATCTACGTACAGCGCAAATGCTGCAGGTTCTCAGGCCACCGACCGGCGCTGGTGAGATTGGTCGCATGTACGGCGTGGCAATTCATCCGTCAACCGGCAAAGTGGCGCTTGGCGGTACCACCGGTACTGCGCAAGGTGGACACCGAATTTACCTGTTCGATCCGGGCTCGGGACGGATGGAAAGTAGTTTCGACGCGAAGTCTGGCGATATCAGGCGACTAGCCTGGTCACATGACGGTTCGCTGCTGATCGCCGCTTACTCCGGGGAGCACGGGATCAAAGCATTTGATGCGGCCGGCCGGCTGGTCTTCGAAGATGCGTTTGCTGGCGGGGTGTTCGGACTGGCGGCCGCCAGCAATGGCTTGCTGGTTGCAACCGGCTGGGACAAGACGGTTCGCGTCTATCGCGCCCTGGCGGGCGCAGTTACCTCGCTTCGTTCGATTTCAACCGCCGTCTCCAGCGGAGATTCCAAGGCCGGACCGTTGGGTATGCCTGTCAGCGCAGCCATTTCGCCCGATGGTAAAAGGGTAGCAATCGGCTTTCGCTCGGAGGCCGAGCCGGTACAGACGTTTGATCTGGAGAACGGTCGGATGATGGCGAAGTTCAAGGTACCGAGGCTGGAGCCGGGTCATACGGGTTCGGTCACCTGGTCAACCGACGGACGATCAATTTATGCAGCCGGATCTGCCCATAAAGCGGGTTTCAACTTTCCGATTGTTCAACACGATGCTGACACAGGCGATCTGATTAGCGAGCGCCTGGTCGCTCGCGACTCAATATTCGATCTGGTCGCCCTGCCCGATGGTTCCGTCGCCTACTCAAGCCTTGACGGGTCATGGGGCGTTTCCGGGGACGCTGGCAAACTCATCAAGGTCAATGCGTCGTTCAGCAATTTGCGTGGGCCCTCTGGATTGCGCGTCAGCGCAGATACCCGTCGTGTCTCGTGGACGCTGGCAGAATCTGGACAACAAAAGAACTATGACGTCCTGACCCGAGTGATCGCCACAGGTGCCCCGACCAGCTTGCAGGCACCGAAGACCCAGAGTGGCTGGTTGCAAAGCGCTCGATATTGGGAAGATTACCTGCTGCCCGAGGTCAACGGCCGCAAGATTGCTCTAGCCCAGGACGAACGCTCGCGCTCACTTTCTTACGTTCCGGGAACCGGTCAAGCGCTGCTAGGGTCGAGCCGGGCAGTCCGCCGAATCGACGAAAACGGTGCCGTACTCTGGCAGGTTCCGACCAATGCCGAAGTGTTGGGGGTTAATGTTGGTGCCGACGCAAAATTGTTTGTGACGGCGATGTCCGACGGAACCCTGCGCTGGTTTCGTCTCAGCGATGGTCAGTTGCTGCTGACCCTGTACCCGAGCGCGGACGGCCAATGGGTGATCTGGACGCCCAATGGTTACTTCGACGCCAGCGCTGGTGCCGACCGCTTGATTGGCTGGTCGGTGAACCGCGGCTCAAACATGGCCGCCGATTATTTTTCACTGGGCCGGTTTCGCGAAAAATTTCAACGCCCCGATGTCATCGATCAGGTGTTCACAACGCTCGATGTGGCCAGCGCAGTTACTCGTGCCAACGAATTGGTTGCGCTAGCGCGGCAGTCGGAGCAGCCCAGCGTAGTTCAGTCGCCGGCTGCCCTGCCGCCGGTGGCCACTACGGCACCCGCCAGGCCGCCAGTCCAAACGGCAGGAACCGCGCCGGCACCTGCGCCCGCTTCGAGCCAACCCAAGCCGCTGCCCGCGCCCGAAATCAAGACTCAGGAATTGCCGCCGTCGCTGGCGGCGCTCGAATCAACCCTGTTGCGGCGAACTGGTTCGTCAAAATTGTCCTTGCCGTTTTCACTTCGTGCTTCAGGCTCGGACAAGGCGGTCAGCGTCGAGGTGCGCGTCAATGGTCGCCCAGTTGATGTCGATCACATTACGCTGCCTGCGGAGTTCGATGGTCAGTCAAGGGGCTTGGCGCAATTAACGGTGCAAGATCCCGAGGCCGTCATTCAACTGATTGCCCGTAACAAGTTCGGTGTGTCCGAGCCGCTGAGCTTTCGATTGGAGGCTGCGATCGCTGCGATCACGGCCGGCACTTTGCCGCCGACCGGCGCGCCGAAGCCGGCTGCGCAAGGGCCGAGCGCCCAGGTGCCGAGCGCCCCGGCACCGACTCCTCAGCCTTCAGTGTCGCAAGCGCCGGCCAGTCCGCCACCGACAGCTTCACCGCCTTCAACTCCAGGGCCAGTGGCGACTGCGCCGACTCAGCCCAGTGCGCCGACCCAGCGCGGCGCGCCCGCCCGACCGAGCACGGTGCCTCGTCCCGCGCTCTTTGTGCTCTCCATCGGCATCAGTGACTTTCAACGCGACGAATACAAGCTTGGCCTCGCGGCCAAGGATGCGCGCGATTTCGTCAAGGCCATGGAGCGTCAGAAAGGCGCTCTATATAGTGCGGTTTCAGTGAAGACCCTGACCAATCGTGACGCCACCCGCGCCAACATCGAACTGGGTCTGGCGTGGCTCAGCAGCTCGGTCGGCCCCAACGACATCGGCATGTTATTCATGGCCGGGCACGGCTTGAATGAGCCGGGCGGTCAATACTATTTCCTGCCCTTCGACGGCAATCACACCAAGTTGGCCGCGACCAGTGTTCCGGAGAAATCGATTCGCGACACCCTGGGTAAAATTCGCGGCCGCGCGCTGTTCTTCGTCGATACCTGTTTCGCCGGCAACGTAGTGGGCAGTTCGGTCGGTGGGCTTGCCAATACCAGCCGCGAATTAGGCCGGCTCGCCAGTGAAATGGCGTCGGCCGAAAACGGTGTCGTGGTGTTCGCCTCAAGCTCGGGCCGACAACTCTCCGAGGAAAAGGACGAATGGGGCAATGGTGCCTTTACCAAGGCCTTGATCGATGGCTTGGGCGGCAAGGCGGATCTCACTAAAACCGGCCGGGTAACCTTCAAGGGTCTCGATTTCTTCGTCTCCGAGGAGGTTCGCCGCCTCACCGATGGCAGGCAGACACCGGTCACTATTTCACCGATCGGCGTCGCTGATTTCAGCTTGGCCAGTCTTTGACGGTCGGTGATTGCAAGGAGAAGCGGCGACCTATTCGGCGCAGAATTCCGGATCGGAGATTAGGCAGTCGTCCGCTTGATCGAGACCAATCGAGCGGGTGCGAACTTTTTCGCGTTGTTTGGCGAGCATGTCCAAGCCCTTTGGGATCAGCACCCACATTTTGAAGCTGTCTTTCATTTGAAATGCGCGGTTGCCGGCTTGCCGACCGAAGCCCCAGAAATAGTCGGCGCGGACCGGGCCACGAATCGCCCCACCGGTGTCTTGCGCAACCATCAGTCGACTGAAGCCTTTAGCGCTGTCGCGGGCGTCGCCCGATGCAATAAACACCGGTGCGCCGAGCGGCGTGGTGCGCGGATCGACTGCGACCGATCGACCGGCGGTTAACGGTACGCCGAGGGCACCAATCGGCCCGTCGGTGCTGTCGGCGATTGAACGGAAAAAAACATACGAGGGATCACTGATCGATGAGACGGACAGACCAGGCCTGCTGGCCGGGCTGAAGTCCTCTGCATGCGGTTTGCCGGGCGCAGACGGGCGCACGGGATCAAGCCTGCCGACATTTGCGCTCGATGGATTTGTAGCCGATGCGTTTGCGCTCGGGCGGTTCGCAGCCGATGGGTTCGCACCGCGCATCGGCGCTTTTTGCTCGATCGGTTCCTGGTTCAGAAAGTAATCGATGAGCTTTTGTACTTGCGGCGATGTAGTCGTAGAGGTTGACGTAGATGCGGATGTAGAGTTAGAGGTAGGCGTCGTCCCGGTACCTGCGTCCGGACTTGCGTCAACCACGATCCCGCGGGTCCGAACGCCTTCGCTTCGCGTGCTCGTGACTTTCGGCAGAAACGGGTGGCCATTTTGTTCAGCATAAGCGACCCGAATCATCGCGCCATCGGCGAGCTGGATCTTTCCGGAACCCTGGATTTGCATCGAATACAGTGCTTCGGCGCTGTCCACCCAGGCAATCGGTCGGGCGCTGCGCAATCCGGTCTTCTCGATGTCCTGACGGGTCGGATAGGGCGCAAGGCGGTCGCCGGATAAGTGCATGCGGATTCGCTTGTCGCGGATGTCGGAAACGCCACTGCCAATATCAATCAGGTAGATACCTTGCCGGGGGTCCGCGCTGATGACGCCCTCGGTCTCACGAACCAGTTCGATCGAACGCTCGCGTACTCGACCAAACACTGGTTTGCCCACTGGCCGCGCCGTCAGCTCACGCGCATCGAGATACAGCAGATCGTCCGGGGTCGGATATACAGGATATACAAACGTGCCGGTTCGGGTTCTGCTGCCGCGCAGCAGCGGTTCGAAATAACCGGTAATGACGCCGGTATCGTCGTCGTTGGGTTGGCGCAGTTGCAGGACGTCGAAATTTTGCTCGAAGAAGCTTCTGGCCGAAGCGGCGTCCCGTGCGTTGCTGCGGCGCGCTGCATCGCACGCTGCGGCCCAGCCCTCGCGCTTGGCCAGGTTGGCGCAGCCGGTGCGAAACGCACCCAGTGCTTCATGGACGGATTCATCACCCCAGCCAGGTAGTTTGGTCCAATCCGCCTTGACGTAACGCGCATGCCGCGTGCTGAAACTATCAATGCCCGAGCCGGACTCTTGGGCGCGGCTCGAGTCGATGGTCTGAGCCCGCGCGCCGCCCTGACCCAAGGTTAAACCCTGCCCCAAGGTCAATAGCAGCAAACTTAGCGCAATCGGGGTCATGCGCCGCTGCCGCTGCCAAATCAGATGCCGAAGCAGATGCAGATGCCGATCCGGTCCTGCGCCGTGCTTTCTCGGTAAGGCTCGAACAGCTTGGGGATACATGATGCCTCCGGTGCATCAGGAATGCGATGACCATCGCCCTAATTGCTGTCAGTGTAGTACCGCGCGACCCTGGTTTGAACTAGTACTGGAGTAGTAGCGTAGTATTTCCGCCGGCTAACCGGAGAGTCCGTGTGTTTCATAGAATGGTTTTGGCATTGGCGATTTCTTCGCCCGTATACAAGTCAATTTTTTCGATCGTTACATGGTTGGTACTTGCGCTTACATTCGCTGATTTCGCAGCGGCGCAATCCAGTGCTTTCAGCGCGCCGATTCAGCGAATCCAGACGGTTGAGGGCATTACCGAGTACCGGCTCGACAATGGCCTGAAGGTGTTGCTCGCCCCGGACAGTTCAGCCAACACGGTGACCGTCAGTGTGACCTATCGGGTCGGCTCCAA
>JANORY010000731.1:0-3052 GCA_031415535.1 Burkholderiales bacterium
AATGACCGAAATCCGCCGATCGCTTTGCCCTCGGATATCCACCGCAGCCATTTGTTGGTCGACATCCAGCCCAACGCCGCTGGCGTGGGGCCTGACCTGTCCCGAGGTGAGCAACGCCGCCAAAAACGGATCCGCCCCCAGAAGCGATTGGCCCGGCCCGGTACAGTTCACCACCGCCTCAAAGTGTTCCTCGCGGATCTGACTGCTGCCACGGGTTCGCAGCCTGCCAATGAAAGTTGCTGTTTGTTGAGCGCGACTGATGGCCTGCACTTGGGCGGCTTCGAACCTTAGCTGTCCGGTTTGCTCGGCCCGCGCCAGAATGGTCGCGGTTTGCGGCGGTATGCGATAACGGTAGCTGTCATACCAGGGTCTCAGGTAACGCCAGAAGCGGCGCTGCTCGGCAACGTTCAGTGTTGGCCAGATCTGATAAAGCGCATCGCGCAGATCATCGAATGGTTCATACCAATCAACGCCATCCAAGGCGCATTCGGCGATCCGAATGCGAAGCGCGTGCAACAGTTGGCGAACTGTTGCCGGGCCAAAAGGGTTCTGCAGGAAGTCCGGAATTGGTCGCTTCAGACGCTCCCAGATGGGCAGCGGCGCTTGGTCAGCAGGCGGTGGTAAGGGTTGTGGTCGAAGTCCCCGGCGAGAGACGACACGGATTGCGCCTTGGTGCTCGCGGCGCATCAGGCTTGCGATGATGTCGGCGGCCGTCAGGCCGCTGCCCAGGATGAGCACACGCGCTTGCCTGGGTAGGTCAGCCAGCGCATTCGCCGCCCAAGGCGAGCGCAAGAAGTAAGGGTGGTGTGCCGCTTCGGTATCAACGAAACTGGGTGTCTCAGAAGGCAAATGGCCGGTGGCGATGACCATGCGCTCAGCGCTCAAGTGCTGCCCCAATTCAGTCCGAACCGTCAGGAATTCACCGTCGTCTGAGAAATCAATCGCGCGGTCACGACAATGCAGTAATTTGCCGGTTGCTTGAGCATTCGCGATCAGCGCTTGCATATAGTGTCCGAACTCAATGCGGCGCGGAAACAGCAGCCCGCCGTGATCGGCCTGCGGATCGCGCTGTAAACCGCCATCGGCAAGGAACCAGTCGTGAAAATGGCTTATGTCGTCGGCGAGCGCCATGTGCCCTGAACTGGGCGCATTAATCCGGTGATCCGGATCAATGCTTGAATACGCAATACCTTGGCCGAGCGCCGCGCGTGGTTCGAGCACCGTAATGCTTAGTGGTGCGGCGCCGCCGAATTTCGTAAGTGCCTGAATCGCAAAGCATGCTCCGCTGTAGCCACCACCAATGATCAGAATCCGCATTACTCCGTTCGTCATGCTCGCATGTTATCTTGCATCGCTTTCGTTCAACTTGACCTAACTTTCCCGAATTATGGGTTCCCAAACTTGAGGAGCGTGCGCTTGTCCATCGTACTTGTCCGCCATGGTGAAACCGATCTGAATGCGAGCCGTGTTCTGCAGTTTCCCGATACTCCGCTCGGCGCTCGCGGTTTGGCACAGGCGCAGGCGGTTGCGGAACGCCTGGCGTTGCTGCGACCGGCCGCCATTCTGGCCAGCGATATGAGTCGTGCCTGGATGACCGCGCAAGCCATTGCGGCGCTAACGGGATTGCCCATCCGTCCAAGTAAACTGCTTCATGAACGCAACTTCGGCGATCTGCGTGGCCGACGCTACGATGAACTTGACCATGATCCGGTTTCTGCCGAACACGCTGCACCGAACGGTGAGTCGATGAGCGTTTTTCGGGCCCGCGTGACCCAAGCCTTCGACGAACTGCGCGCGTTGCGCTCAACGCTGACCGGCGACCTGGTAGTGGTTTCCCATGGCTTGGTGATTAAGGTCATTTTGGCAGATCTGGTGCGCAGACCGCCCGGTGTGGCCGCACCGGAGCGTTTGGGTAATACCTCGGTCAGTATTATTTCGGCCGCGCCACCCTACATGGCCGAGTTGATTGATTGCACGACTCACTTGAATGAGGGCAACGCGGACAACCGGCAGACGGTTGCCGGCGTCTGAGCTGAACCGTCTTTAACCAACGGTCTGCAACAAACGGCCTTCGTCAGGTTGACGAGGATTTGTCAAAAACGTAGGCTGTTCGTTCAGATCTGCCGATCTTAATTCAAGGTACAAGGAGCCATTCATGGCAGTTGATCGATTTCCCGTCGAAGCCGGGCACATCATGATGTTCGCGCGCGCTGTCGGTGACGATAATCCGATCTACTACAGTGACGAACATGCCCAAGCGACTGAAGTGGGGCATATCATTGCCCCGCCAACCTTCGTGCAGTCCAGCGCGCAATTTGATCCCGACTACTTTTTACGCCCGAAGGTCGGGCAGCCCTGGTTCGGTTCTGGTAAATCGGCTACTGGCCTCATGCCCGTCGCCGGCGGGACTGGTGCTGGCAGTGGCGGGCTGCATGCCGAGCAACATTTTGAGTATCACCGCCATCCGCAGCCGGGCGATATTTTGTCGGCGACCCGCAAGCCCGGAAAAACCTGGGAGCGGCAGAGTCCGCGCGCCGGCAAGCTGAGTTTTACCGAGACGATCATTGAGTATCGCGACCAGCACGGTGAGCTCGTGGTCACCGCCCGCAGTGTCGGCGTCCGCACCGAACGACCGGTCGAACAGACCTAGCGTGAAACACCACCTAAATAAGGCAGACGCAGATGGCACTGACCGCAAGTAAAATAAAAGTTGGCGACACCCACACCGAGCGCGTGGTTGAGGACCTCAAACGGACCCAGCTTGTGATGTACGCGGGTGCCAGCGGCGACTACAACCCGCTGCATAGTGACGAGTTGTACACACGCGAGATTGCCAAATATCCGACCGTGTTTGCGCATGGCATGTTAACCATGGGTTTGACCGCTCGCATGCTGACCAACTTTGTGGGCGATGGCCGATTGACGAAGTATGGCGTGCGTTTCACCAATCAGGTCTGGCCCGGCGACACGCTCGATGCCACTGCCACCGTCGAGGCAATTCGTGACGAGGCCGGTAAACATTATGTTGATCTGGTGGTGTCAACCAAGAACC
>JANORY010000732.1:0-7212 GCA_031415535.1 Burkholderiales bacterium
GTTCGATCGCATGCTTGCTGTGCCGGTCGATCAGTTGAAGCGCGGCGACCTGCCGTTCGACGGTCCATCGGCGGATTACCTGCGCCGCCTGTTCGCACTCGATCGTAATGAGGAGCTCGCGGCCCGTCACTCGATGGTCGCAGACAGCGTTCACGCTGCACTCGGCGCCGGGGTTTCTTGGATCGCAATCGGTGGCGGCTCAAAGTCTGAAGTCGCAAAGGCGATCGATAGCAGGCTGTATTCGAAAGGTTGGATCGAGAAACATTTCGATACCGAGATCCTGGTAGATAAGGTGCCCATCGAATCACCGACGCATTCGATCGACTGCTTCAAGAACCGAATCGCGCTCGAAATCGAATGGAACAACAAAGATCCGTTCTTTGATCGAGATCTCAATAACTTTCGGCTATTGTTCGAGCTTCGCGCAGTAAGTGTCGGAGTGATCATTACCCGGTGCGATGATTTACAAGAAATTTTCAAGGGAATCGGCCGCGCTGCCAGTTACGGGGCGTCAACCACTCATATGAGTAAACTGCTCCCGAGGGTAAATGGCGGTGGTGGTGGTGGCTGCCCTCTTCTAGTCTTTGGAATTAGCAAAAATGTCTATGTGGAAGATTGACGGAAACGATGAGGTATGGTACTGTTGTTTTGTACAGTACTATACCCCATGAACATGAAAACACCCAGCTTCGACGCCGCCTCCGATTTAGTCGCTCAACATGGCAAGTGTCGCTTCCGCACGATCCTTGCAGATCCGCCTTGGCAATTTCAGAACCGTACTGGGAAAATGGCACCTGAACATAAGCGGCTCAATCGGTATGGCACGATGACGCTTGCTGAAATTTTGCACTTACCGGTGAGTCCGCTTGCAGAAGACACCGCACATCTTTATCTTTGGGTTCCAAATGCCCTGTTGCCAGATGGTCTAAAGGTTATGGAGGCTTGGGGATTTCAGTACAAGAGCAATGTCGTATGGCACAAAATTCGGAAGGACGGCGGACCAGATGGTCGAGGCGTCGGTTTTTACTTCCGCAACGTAACCGAGTTACTGTTGTTTGGGGTCCGTGGCAAAGGTGCGAGAACGCTTGCTCCGGGGCGCCGGCAGGTGAATTTTCTTGCGACGCGTAAGCGCGAGCATTCGCGAAAGCCGGACGAGATGTATGACATCATTGAATCGTGTAGTCCGGGACCTTACTTGGAGCTGTTTTCAAGAGGAGCTCGCGCGAATTGGTCGGTTTGGGGCAATCAGGCAGACGAGAGTTATTTCCCCACTTGGAAGACTTATTCCAATCACTCACAGTCGGAAGCTGTTCAACTTTTTTGAGTGTCGCGTAACGCGACGCAAGTTTAGTCGGCGAGCATTGCGTGACTGAGGATCAAACACTTTTTAATACGGGTTTGATCAATACTGTCGGCTTTCCGCACTCAAGGGACATTACGCCTGAAATCTCAAGCCATTTATTTCGCCTGTTTCGGTTCAGCGCCTCGCCTGCAATTTGTTTTTCGCCAAGTATTGTCCAGAATATTTTTAGACTGCTCTCGGTCAGATACTTCGATAGCGCGCTTTTCTTTACCAGTAAGCACGATCGCACATCCTTAAATTGCAACGACGGATCAAAGCAAACTACCTTGCCATTTCTCGCTGCCCCTAACGGTTTAGATTGCGTATCGTTTAATCGCGTGATTTCCGCCGCGCTGCACGCCAACTAATCAAACGCCGCCGATAGTTCCCCAATCGCCCCAAAATCCGCCTTGAGATGCGCACCAACCGCCACCGGAATCGGCTTCACGCAAGTTCCGGTTGTAACAACCTGTCCAGCGCGCAGCACCACGCCCTGATGCGACAACTCATTGGCTAGCCAGGTCAGCGCATTGCACGGACCGCCAAGCACTTCGCGGCCGATGCCGTGATGATATTCCGGTGCGCCGCCCGCGACCGAACTCAAGCGGCCGGTCACCGCCACGCTTGACAGGTCCATGGCCCGCCAGTTGCAGGTCGTCGCGGCCCCAAGCATGAAGCGGTAGGCACAGGCGCAGTCGGCAATCAACTGGGCTTCGCCCACTGCGTCGACGCGCTCGAAGCGCGAGTCTGGAATCTCGATGGCCGGGTGCAGGCTCTTGACCGCCGCCATCACTTCGCTGCGGGTATACGCGCTGGCACGCGGTGGCAGATCGCGGCCCATCGTGAAGGCAAATTCGCATTCGGCCAAGCGCATCCGGTTGCCGCGCATGTCGAGCCGCGCGCCGGCGGGCACGACCCATTCGGCCAGCAGCCGTCCTGCCATGGGTCCTGCGACGCCAATATGGCGCTGGCCGGCCGAACTGGTCGCGGCGATCTTCCAGCCGAACAGCGCGTGACTTGAACGCGCTTCGATATGCGATTGGATCGCATAACCCTCGTTCCTTGTGGTTGGTCGGCATTGCTCGGGCAGGTTATCCCTCACAGCAAGTTCCTGCCAAGCCTGCCACAGTAAATTGCTTGCAATGATGTTACGTTGCGCGGTTTCGGTATTCATAGATGAGATCCTGTGCTGCAGGCAATTTATTATTTAGAACATTGTGCCCGCGAAGAAGAAGCGATCAAGGTTGAGTTTTTGTTGCAAGCGGCCTGACGGCGTTCGTCTGCCGCGTCGCGCTCAGCGCCTTATTCGTGCGACGCAGTGGCCTCCGATCGAAAAATCACCACGGCCCAAAAGACCCACATCACGAAGGTGCCGACCAGGGCTGATCTTGGTGATAGAAGCGTGAGTCCGGCGAGTCCGGCGTAAGCGATGGCACCGGCCAGTTGCCATCTCGGCACTCGCTGCAGAACCGCAATGCCGGGATCACCGGCGATCAGCAAGTGTTGATGGCTGCGCAGGTAAAGTGTCAGCAGTAGCAGCGACAGGCTGATCAATCCGGTAAATCCAGCGTAGAACGCTACCGCAGTCGCTTCCGCCTGCGTGCCGATGAAGCGTCCGACGGTTCGCGTTGGAAACGGAAAAAGCGCGACCAAGAGAAGAGTTGCGCCGTTCAGAAACACCATCGCCGCATTGGCGCGGCGAACCGGTTTCAAAATCATGTGATGGCCCATCCAGACCAGCAATACCACCGCAAAGGAGTTGAAGTAAGCAAAATATTCTGGCCATCGTTCCGTTATGTCATGCCAAAGGCTCAGGTTGGTGGCACTCTAATATTCCTTGATGCCAATGTCGATCGCCAACAAGGTGATTGCCACCCCGAAGATACCGTCGCTGAAGGCTTCGAGTCGTGCGGTTTCCTTATCCATCGCTTATTCTATCGATCCCTGCCTGCATAGCCGCGCAACGAGTCGATCAATGCCCTCCAACAAACAACCCAAGTACCCGCTGACCGGTGGCTGCCCGTGCGGCGCGGTGCGCTATTCGATCAGCACGATGCCGATTTCAATCTACGCATGTCACTGCACAGATTGCCAACGACAATCGGGCGGCAGCTTTGCGCTGAACATGCCGGTCGAGACTTCATCATTTTCACTCACCCGGGGCGTGGTCAAGGCTTGGCAACCTGACAATCCGTCGGGCGTAGCTTCCAGCTCCTGGTTCTGCAGTGACTGCAGCGGGCGAATCTACGGTTCGCGGGTCAGCCGACCGGAACGAGTCAACGTACGCGCTGGAACGCTGGACGACACCACCTGGGTCTGGCCGGTCGCGCACCTGTTCATGCGCAGCGCGCAGCCTTGGGAAACGATTTCGAGTGACGCGTTGACTTTCGAAACCATACCCGAAGACTTTCGAGTGGTGGCTTTGGCGTTTCGCGCGCGATTTGCACAGACTCCGCAGTAAAGTCCATACTGGGTCACGACTTGGCGTTGACTAAAGCCAGCGCTTGCGCCGCCGAAACGACTTCAAATTCTTGAAGCTCTTGCGCGCCGTACCGCCGCCGCCCAAATAGAACTCTTTGACGTCCTCGTTGCTGGCCAGCACTTCGCGGCTGCCATCGAGCACAATCTTGCCGGACTCCATGATGTAGCCGTAGTCGGCGACGCTCAGGGCCATGTTGGCGTTCTGTTCGACCAGCAGCAGGGTGATCCCTAAGTCCTGGTTCAATTTGCGGATGATCGAAAACACTTCCTGAACCAGCAGCGGTGCCAGGCCCATCGACGGTTCGTCGAGCAGGATCATGCGCGGCTTGGCCATCAGTGCTCGGCCGATCGCGAGCATCTGCTGCTCGCCACCGGACAGATAACCGGCCAGGCCGGGTCGCTCTTTCAAGCGCGGGAAGTACTCAAAGACGCGATCGATGTCGCTCTCGATTGCGTCTTTATCGCGGCGTGTAAACGCGCCGACGCGCAGGTTCTCCAGCACCGTCATGTCGCCAATAATGCGGCGTCCCTCCATGACCTGGAAGATACCGCCGCTGACGATTTTCTCGGGCGCGAGCTTGGCGATGCTGTTGCCCTCGAAGCGAATGTCACCAGCGATGATTGCACCGTGCTCGGAACGCAGGAGACCCGAGATCGCCTTGAGCGTGGTCGACTTGCCGGCCCCATTGGGCCCGAGCAAAGTCACGATCTTGCCGCGCGGTACTTTCAAGCTGATGCTCCTGAGCACCAGCACCACGTCGTCGTACACCACCTCAAGGTTATCGAGTTCGAGAAGATGCTCTGATGCCGTTGTCATCGTCGGTTTGCCTCTTAACTCGTGCCAATGACCACAGACTCGCACCCAGGACCGTATCCGACTAAAACCCAAGCCATTCGGGCTTGCGATCAATCTTGATGTCGGCGACTTTCTCGATCTTGATCGCGCCTTTGCTGAGCAGATCGATCAGCTCACCCTGGTCGGTGTCGGCGGGAATAATTGCGCGGGAGAGACCCACGATATCGACCGAGCGATGGTCCTTGTCGGTCCAGGTAACTGCCGGGCACATGCCGTCGGTGCCCAGCGGCACGAAGTCTTTCATACCCTCGAGCGCAGCCTTGATGCCGGGACCGTTGAGTTTGCCGGCCTTGTCGGCCATTCGCATCGCTTCAGCCATATAGAGGACCTGGCAGGCGCCACGCACATAGGGCAGACCGCGATACACCTTGCCTTCCGGGTCAGACATTTTTGAGATCTCGGCGAACACTTTCATGCCCGGGACATTGGCACCCCATTGCGCCTGGCTGACCACCCATACGAGGCCATTGGCGGCCTTGCCGGTGGCTTTCATGCCGGGCTCGTCCATGCCCCAGATATTGGCCATGAACTGCACGTTGACGCCGACCGTCGCGCAGGAGCGCAGCAGTGCGACGTTGGCACCGGTGGTGTTGGCGAGGAACGCATAGTTTGCGCCCGATGATTGCAAGGCCAGACACTGCGCCTTGAAGTCACCGCCGGCCAGCGCGTACTGGATTGAGGGAACTACCTGGAAGCCAAGTTGTTTGGCTAGCTCTTCGCCGGCTTCTTTGGGTGCCAGCGGGTAGGGGTGGTTATCGCCCAAGTGAATGTATTTTGGCTGGCCTGTACCGCCTTTTTTCTTCCAGTCGTCGGCCGCCCAGATGATCAACGCGCGGGCGCCGTCGGAGTAAGACGGTGCGCCAAAGAAGTTGTACGGTGCCGGCTTGATTTTGCCGTCTTTGGCCTTGGCACTGGTACCGGACGGGTCGGTCAGGTGACCGGAGAGCGACAGCGAGAAGTAGGGGATTTTGTCTTCGGCGATGAAGCCCACCATGGCCTCAGTGTCATTAGTGCCGTAACCCTGAATCGCCAGGGCACCTTCGTCTTTCCACTTCTTGTAGAGCTGAATCGAGCGTTGGGTTTGATAACTGTAGTCAACGGTTTCAACGTCGAGCATCTTGCCGTTGATGCCGCCGTTCTTGTTGATCCATGCGAACGCATCGATCTTGCCGGGGCCAGAAATTTTGCCGACGCTGGAGGTCGCGCCGGTATAGTCGATCAGATTGCCGACGCGGATTTTTTGCTGCGCGATGGCAGGCGAAAACGCCAGCGCAGACGCCAGCGCTGATGCCAGGCCGGTAGCGAGCAAGGCAGTTCGGGTGATTCGGGAACGGTTCATCGTGTGTCCTCCAGTTTTAGGTTTGTTATTCGACAACGTTTCAGGTGCAATTCGGATGTCACGGGTGTTGCGGAAAGTTTGCCTCACTAATACGAAAACGGGAACAGCTTCCAATAGGCCTTGATCTTACGCCAGCGCGCCGCCAGCCCATCGGGCTCGAACACCAGGAACAGAACGATGGCCAGGCCGATGGCCATTTCTTTCAAATACGCCAGACCTTCGGTAAATGCCGCGCTCTGCGCAACCCCGAGTGATTGAATCATACGTACCACCGATTGCATGAATTCGGGCAGCACCATGATGAAGGCGGTGCCGAACAAGCTGCCCATAACCGAACCCAGACCGCCGATGATAATCATCGCCAGGAAATTAATCGACAACGCCAAGTCGAACGCCTCACCCGACACAAAACCGGTGTAATGCGCCATCAGCGCGCCGGCGATGCCGGCGTAGAACGACGAAATTCCGAAGGCTAGAATTCGGTAATAGGTCAGATTGATGCCCATGATTTCGGCTGACAGGTAGTGATCGCGTACCGCCACCATGGCCCGGCCGTCGCGGGTTCGCATCAAATTCGCAGCCAGTATGTACATGATGACCAGATAAGCAAGCACCACAAAGTAGTACAGGCGATCGCCGGATAGCTTCAGGCCAAACAAGTAGTACGAGCCGGCATTGGCACCGGACGCGCCGCCAGTGAACCACTCGGCGCGCCCGAAAAAGTCCTGTAGCACAAACTGCGAAGCCAAGGTCGCAATCGCCAGATACAAGCCCTTTAGTCGCGCCGCCGGAAGACCGACAATCACGCCCAGAATGGCGGTGGCACACGCCGCCAGCGGAATACTCAGCGCCACGGGAATGCCCAGCCGACCGGAGAAGTAGGCGGACGCAAAGGCGCCGAAGCCGAAGAAGGCAGCATGGCCGAGCGAGATCTGGCCGGTAAAGCCGACCAGAATATTCAAGCCGAGTGCGGCAATTCCGTAGATGGAAATCTGAATGACCAGCGCCAGCCAGTATGACGAGACCAGCGATTGGCCGCCGAATTGCAAGGGCAGCTGACACAGCGCCAGCACGCCGACCGCGCACGCAATGAGCGAACCCTTTGACGGGAAAATGGTTTGATCGGCAGCATAACTGGTGCGGTAGTCGCCGGCCGGACGTAGTGAGGTCGCCATGTCAGACCCGCTCGATCGC
>JANORY010000733.1:0-7671 GCA_031415535.1 Burkholderiales bacterium
AAAAATATAGACCCCAAACATCGCCAGGCAAGACAAGCCGTAAGCCGCAATGGCAGCGCTGAATTTGGGCTGCCGAAACAACGTAAGGTCGAGCAGTGGATACGCAATTCGGCTTTGGCGGCGTACAAACGCCGTAGCCAGCATGAGGCCCATCAGGACTGCGCTGAGCGACCAGGAACTCGGCCCCAGTTCTGCAATCTGTTTGACGCCAAAGATAAACGACAGCACCGCAGCCAAAGACAGCGCAACGCTCAAGGCATCGATGCGACCAGCCTGTGGGTCGCGGTATTCAGGCAGGAACAAGGGTCCGAGGATGAGCAGCATGAGCATTACCGGCACCGCTACCCAAAATACCGTTCCCCAATGAAAGTATTGCAGCAGCACGCCGCCGACCAAGGGGCCGATTACCCCGCCGGCCGAAAAACTTGCAATCCAGATGCCAATGGCAAACCGACGCTGTTGCTCGTCGTGAAACATATTTCGAATCAGCGACAGGGTCGAAGGCGCCAGCGTGGCACCGGCAATTCCCAGCAACGCACGCAGGCCGATCAACATCTCGGCGCTGTTCGACATCGCCGCAAGGCTGGACGCAGCCGCGAAGGCGGCGGCGCCTATCAACAACAATTTACGCCGTCCAAAACGATCGCCCAAGTTACCCATCGTGATCAGGAAACCGGCCACCAGAAATCCATAAATATCGACGATCCACAGCAGTTGCGCGCTCGACGGCTTCAACTCAGCACTGATCGCCGGAAGGGCCAGATTGAGCACCGTCAGGTCCATTGCATAGACCAGGCAAGGCAGCGCAATAATCGCCAAGCCGATCCATTCACGACTAGTCGCTTTGTGCGGAGGAACGTTAGATTTCATATCGCGTTACGGTGAACGCGATTGCCCGTTGGGCAGGCTATATCGCGTCACAGTTCCAACAGACCTTGGAAACCGCCGTAGACAATGCGCTTGCCGTCAAACGGCATCGGGTTGGCTTCGGCTTGCATGCGCGGGTCGGCCAATACTTTTTGCCAGGCCTCGTCGCGCACCGTCTTGATCGCACCAAACTCTTTGAACAACTCGGCCGCTTTGGTGGCGTGCGCGAGATAAGCTGCTTTGTTTGCCGTCGGCACGGCAGCCACATATCCATCGATGTAGTTCATGTCAAGGCTCCTCTATGTGAATGCGATTGGCAAGCGTAACGTAATGCGAAAATCAACAAAAGTGGCAGGCGACGTAATCGCGGCACGCCGCTTCGATGTTTGCCCTATCATGATCGCCAAGACTGATAATGCCAGTCGAAGCTGGATTCCAACTCAAACGAGGCAAACATGACACTTTACGAAATGCGCACATACAGCTTGTACGTCGGCAAAATGGCCGAGGGCGTGAAGCTATACCAGGAGTTCGGATTTCCGGCGATGCAGAAGGGCGGCTTCGACAAAAAACTGGTCGGATACTTCCAGAGCGATGTCGGACAGTTGCATCAGTTGGTGCACATCTGGAAATTCGATGACGACGCGGATCGCCGTGCCCATTGGGCCGCCTTGTTCGCCAACAAGGACTTCATGGACGGGTTCGCTGCGAAGTTCCGGCCCTTGGTGATGACTCAGGAGGTGAAGCTGCTGCTGCCGGCACCCTGGGGGCCGCACCCTTAGAACGGCGTTCACTTTGGCTGACACCGACCCAATCGCTCGAACCAATAGACAATGTTGCCCACGATCACGATGCTGCCAGAAATAATCACGCTGGCGGCTGCAGTGGCGCCGGCAGCAACCAGCAAGGCGCTGCATCCGCCGCCACCGCAGCCGGCAATGGCGGCGATTTGCACCGGCGCGAGTTCCATCTGCCGGGCCATTACCCGACACTCTGCGTCGTACACTTCTGTTGTCACCGGCACGAACACGCAGGCCTGGAACATGATGACGATCAGGCTGGGTAGCAGGTTAGCCCGCCGATAGGCGTGGCGGCGCGGGTTAGCACCTACCCGAACGCGGACTTCAGGGTGCATTGCCTTTGACGGCCACAATCGCTCCTGACTTTGCGACGCGTTGCGCTTCAGTTGGCGAAGGGCTAAGCCGCGCGTGGCACCGACGTAATCGCACGATTCTTACCCGGTCCCTGCCCCCGCCCCTGGCCACGATCCTTCAGCGATTTGTGCTGGCGCACGCGCGCTGCATCCATGAGCATTTTGCCGGCCCACCGATAGACGTTGTTCTCCTCGACCGTGCGACGCATCAGCCGCATGCGTTCGCGTCGCTCGTCGGCATCCATCGTAAGGGCCTGCGAGATCGCTTGCGCAGTTTCACGAATGTCAAACGGATTCACCAGCAAGGCTTCGAGCAGTTCGCGCGAAGCGCCGGCAAACGTTGACAGTATCAATACACCGTCGTCGTCGTCGCGGGCTGCGACAAATTCCTTGGCCACCAGATTCATGCCGTCATGCAGCGAGTTCACCAGACAAAAGTCAGCGGCGCGATACAACTCGAACACCTGCAACGGCTCCTGGTGTTGCGCAATCAGGATCACCGGTTGCCAGTGCGCGGTACCAAACCGATCATTCAAATCCTTGACAGCCTGCGCGGTCTCTTGCTGTAACTGTTGATACGCCGGTAATTTACCTCGAGAAGGTGCTGCCACCTGCAAGATCGTCACCTTGCCACGCCACGTTGGCTCGGTCTCCAACAGATGCGCAAACGCACCAACGCGCTCGAGAATTCCCTTGGTGAAGTCCCAGCGCTCGACGCCGACACCGAGACGCACGTTATCGCGAATACCAAAGCGACGACGAATATTGGACGCGCACTCGGACGCCTTCGGCAGTTGCATGAGCCAACGCGGTGGCCATTCAATCGAGATCGGATACGGCGCTACCTGGCAGACATGGCCCTGAATGGTCACCGTCATGTGTTCATGATCGATCTGGCATTCCACATAGCGATCGACCGTCGCGAGAAAATTCTGGCAGTGATAACGCGTATGAAAACCGAGAATGTCGGACATCAGCATGCCGCGCAGCACCTGCTCCTTCCACGGGCAAATGCCGAAGGTCTCGGCGTTCGGCCAAGGAATATGCCAGAACGCGACGACCGTCGCACCGGGAACTCGTTCGCGCACCAAGGCCGGCAGCAACGCGAAATGATAGTCCTGCACAAACACCACCGGCTGTGGACCGCGCGCTTCCTTCAGGACCACATCAGCGAACTTTCGGTTGACCTCTTCATATTGCCGCCAGTCCTCTTCGCGAAACGCCGGCCGCACATAAGCCAGGTGACAGAGCGGCCACAGACCTTCATTCGAGAAGCCGTAATAAAAACCGGTTTCTTCGGCCTCATCGAGCCAGACCCGACGCAGCGTATACGCCGGATCGGCCGGCGGCACACTAACCCGATCGTGCAGATCAACCACTTCGCGATCGGCTGAGCCGCTGCCGTGCGCAATCCAGACGCCCGAGCAGGCGCGGATGATCGGCTCCAGTGCGGTCACCATGCCGCTGGCGGGCACATGGACGACCAGGCGACCGTCGGTGCCGCGCGAATGAATGTAGGGCTCGCGATTCGAGACGACAATCATCTGCGGCGAGTCCAGGTGTTGGCGAACCACGTGTTGTAGTGCCTTCGGCGTCCAGTGCTCGCGATACTCAGTCTCGAGTCTTTGTTCGCGCTCGATGTCGCGCAACACTTGCCGCAGTTGCGAGAGGATCGGCGAGCGAGCACTCGCCGGTGACGAATCATCGAGAAACTTGCGGCTTTGAATATCGCGAATCAACCGTTTGCCAAATCGGCGCAACAACAGCCAGAACGCAGCAATGGCCAACAACACACAAGAAACCAGCGCAAGTACCCCGACCTGAACGACCGAGGCATTTGAAAACCATTCCAGCACTGTTCCTAACGTAAACATCGCAACACCCCTTTACGGATAGAAGGGACAGACCGGTTGCGCAACTAACGCCTGCGCTATTTTTTAGCGCCCAGAATGGCCTTCCAGCGATTCATCTCGCTCACCAGAAATCCACCGAATTCGTCGGCAGAACTGGACTTGGCGACCAAACCCATTTCTTCGAAGCGCTTTTTAATGTCGTCGCTTTGAATAACCTTCGACAACTCGCTATTGAGCTTCGAAAGCACGTCCTTGGGTGTAGCCGCTGGAGCAAATACGCCGCCCCAACTGGCGAAGTCATAACCCGCAAGGCCAGCCTCGATCGCAGTGGGCAAAGTAGCGAACGAGGGGTTGCGTTGTGGCGTAGTCACCGCCAGCGCCCGCAACAGGCCCGATCGTATGTGCGGCGCTGACGCCGCCAAAGGATCAATCATGAAGTGTACCCGATTCGATATCAAGTCCGGGTGGGCGGCGGAGCTGCCCTTGTACTGGACCTCGGTCATGGCTGGCAACTTTTGCATTTGTGCGAGCAGCAAAGTTGCCAATTGTTGCGGGCTGCCCTGGCCGGTCGTCACCGGCACAACGATTTTGACGGGCTTGGTGGGATAAGCGGTCTGAGCATGCGCAGCCGTCCCAACGATGCTGCTTAACACCACTAACGCCAATGTGCAGGCAGACTTGGAAATGAATCGATTCATGCGCTCCCTAATATGGTTGATTTCAGCCCTACTTGAATTAGGGTCAGTATAGCCAACCCCCCACACCCTCCTGCCAGTCTCTGCCGGTCGGCGCGACCTGTCAATGCATCGCCAACGAGCCGCAATCACGTAACATCATCACGTGATCAACAAGGGGTCCCTATGCTGGGCGTTACCGATTACGGCGCGTTTGTGGTCGCCATCGTCATTTTTCTGCTGATCCCGGGGCCCGGAAATTTGGCGCTGATCACCTCCACCAGCAAGGGCGGCATCAAAGGCGGGTTGGCGGCTACCTTCGGCGTGATTGCCGGCGATCAGATCCTCATGTGGTTAGCCGTCGCTGGCGTCGCCGCACTCTTGAGCGCCACACCAGCGGCGTTTTTCGCAGTGCAATGGCTCGGTGCGGCCTATCTGGCCTGGCTGGGCGGCAAGATGCTGCTGGCCAAACCAGGCGCAGCACCGGTGCTGAACATCCGACCACGTCACTACGTGCGTCAAGCACTGATGATTACGCTGCTCAATCCGAAGGCTATCGTGTTCTACATGGCCTTCTTCCCGCTGTTCGTGGATCCGGCCCGGCACCAGGGTCTCGCAACCTTTGCATTCATGGCGCTGAGCATTGCGGTACTGACCTTTGCCTACGGCCTCGCAGCGGTGACCTTGACGCACTTCTTCGCCGAGCGTATTCGAGCCAACGCCACGGCGTCGAGTGTGCTCGAAAAACTCGCCGGTCTGTTGCTGATCGGCTTCGGCATCAAGTTGGTCGTCAGTCGTTAATCGAGCATTGTGGGTCGTGCCTCCTTGAAATCGGCCCTCACCCTCGATCACCTGCGTCATTACGCGATCGCACGCAGCCTGTTCAAACCGACCACCTTGCCGAAGGCGATCGCCCGACTCGGCTTCGTACAGGCTGATCCGATTCGCGCGCCGGCTCGAGCGCAAGATCTGACTTTGCGCCATCGTGTGTGCGACTACCGGGCTGGCGATCTTGAGCGCCGCTATCACCGCTTGGCAATCGAAGAGGACTATTTCGTCAACTATGGTTTTCTGCCGCGTCCGATTCATGCGCTCATGCATCCGCGCAGCCTGCCGACCGCTTGGAATGCTTTGCGCCAGCAACAAGCGAAGGCAGTCCTGGCCTTTATCGGCAAACGTGCCGGGGTTCATCCGCGCGAAGTGGATGCTCGCTTCGAACAGGGCAAAGTGACGAATTGGTTTGGTGGCTCGTCGAATGCAACGACCCAATTGCTCGACGATATGCATTATCGCGGCCTGCTTAGAGTGGCACGCCGCGAGGGCGGCACGCGGGTTTATTCGGTGCGCAGTTCAGAGGACGATGCTCTGGCGATCGACCCGAAGGCGGCGGCGGCCCGGATCGACACGCTGATTGACCTGATGGTGGCCAAATACGCACCGTTGCCGGCCGCCAGCCTTGGGGCTTTGGTCAGCCGCTTGAAAGGCGGAACCCCGCAGTGGGCAACTGAACGTGCCCCAGCACTGGCGCGCGCCAAGGCACGACTCGCCCATACCCAGATCGATGGCACCCCCTGGTATTGGCCGGCCGGCGAAAATCCTCAGTCAGCGCGCTGGCAAGCCGATGATCAGGTTCGCCTGTTGACCCCGTTTGATCCGGTGGTTTGGGATCGTCGCCGGTTTGAGCTGTTCTGGGCGTGGGCCTATCGCTTCGAAGCCTATACGCCGGCACCGAAACGCAAACTCGGCTACTACGCGTTGCCGATGCTTTGGCAAGATCGAGTCATAGGTTGGGGCAATTTGGGCGTTAGCGCCGGAGTGTTGACTCACTCTTTTGGATACATCAGTGGCAACGCGCCCTCAGCGCGCGCTTTTCGGGTGGGGCTGGAGCAGGAGCTTCAGCGCATTCGAGCGTTCCTTGATTTAGCCTAATTTGAGCGATTGAAATAGTCGACTCGATTCCTCTTGCTATCCTTTCAGGCCGGTCGGACACTACAAGCGTGTATTTTGAAGGAGGCTCTTGCAGTGACTGTTTACCTGGAACAAACACCATGAACCCAATTCGACGTACTGTTCTCGCCGGTCTGACGAGCCTTGCGGCCGGCCCGCTGTCGGCACAGACGCCCACGTTCCCGAGCCGCACGGTACGGATCGTGCCGTTCGGTTCGGCCGGCGGTCCGATCGACGCGCTGGCCCGGATCTATGCCGAGCGGCTGCAAAAACGCTGGGGACAGTCGGTCATCGTCGACCCGAAACCTGGTGCCAGTGGCGTCATTGCCGCCGATTTTGTGGCCAAATCGGCCGCTGACGGTTACACGGTGCTGTTCACCTTGCCGTTGACCCACGTCAACAATGCCATCCTGATGCCAAAGCTGCCCTATGACCCGCTCGCCGACTTCAGCCCGCTCTCGCAATTGGCCACTGGCGGTCCCATGCTGGTCGCACGGGGCAACGCTCCGTACAGCAACCTGAACGAATTTGCAGCCTTTGCGAAGAACCGTCCCTCACTGACTTATGGCACCTGGGGCACCGGCTCTACCGCCCATCTATTTTGTGAGTTGCTCAAGCGCCAGACCAGTACCAATCTCATTCATGTGCCCTACAAGGCCGAAGCCGTCGTGCATGCCGACCTGTTCAGTGAGTCGCTCGACTTTGCCTGGGCCAATCCCGCTTCGGCGCGTACCCATACCCAAGCCGGCAAAATGAAGGTGTTGGGCATCGCCGGTACAAAGCGGGTAATGGTCATGCCGCAAGTGCCTACTTTCGCCGAGCAAGGCTTTCAGGGGTTTGATATCGACAGTTGGATCGGTGTTTATGCACCGGCCAAAACCGCCGGCTTGATCATCGACGCCTGGGTATCTGCGCTTGCCGACATTACCCGCGACAACGAAGTATCGAGCCGATTGACAAACTACGGGTTCGAGCCACTGGGTAACACGCCGGTTGAATTTTTAGCCCGTTATAGAGCGGACTATCCGCGCGTCGCCGAACTGATCAAGGCGGCAGGCGTCACCGCCGAATAATCCGTCGACATAACACGAACCCAACCACCCGAGAACCGACATGAATAAGTCACCGGCTGCCAACGGGTCGAGCGTAGTACCGATTGCCGTCGATACCGGTACCG
>JANORY010000734.1:0-2569 GCA_031415535.1 Burkholderiales bacterium
GCTGGGCATGGTAGTCCGGGCTCACCAGGTAAGCAACCAGCCGCTTGTCGAGCGTGACGTCCTCTCGCGCGATCACCGCCACCTGGCGCACCTCGAGGTGCTGCAATATAAGCGCCTCGATCTCGCCCAGCTCGATGCGAAAGCCGCGGATCTTGACCTGCTGGTCGATGCGCCCCAGGTATTCGATGTCACCGTTTTCCAGGCGTCGCGCCAGATCGCCGGTCCGATACATGCGCGCTTTCGAGTCGCTGTCAAACGAGAGACTGTCAAACGGGTCGCGCAGGAAGCGCTGGGTGGTGAGCTCCGGGCGATTCAGGTAACCCAGCCCGACACCGGCTCCGGCGACGTAAATCTCCGCCGCTACGCCGATCGGCGCGGGCTCGCCCTGCGCGTCAAGCAAGTAAATTTTCAAGTCCGGGATCGGTACACCAATGACGCTGCCGGCCCCGGCGGCGAGATCGGCGAGGGTGATGGGCCGGTACGTCACGTGCACCGTGGTCTCGGTGATGCCATACATGTTGATCAGTCGCGGCGACTGGTCACCATGGCGCTCGAACCAGGGCGCGAGACTCTGCAATTCGAGCGCCTCACCGCCGAAGACGACGTAGCGCAGCGCAAACGCGGCCTTGGGTTGCGCGGCATCGGCATCGATCAACTGGCGAAATGCGGTGGGCGTCTGGTTCAGCACCGTGACCTGCTCGCGCAGCAGCAACTCACGGTAGGCGTCGGTGCTGCGGCTGGTTTCGAGCGAGACCGTGACCACGCGGCCGCCGTACAGCAGCGCACCCCACAACTCCCAAACCGAAAAGTCACACGCATAGGAGTGGAACAAGGTCCAGACGTCGCGCTCGTTGAAGCCATACCAAGGGTCGGTGGCGGCAAACAGCCGCGCGACCATGTGATGAGTGATCAGCACGCCTTTGGGCTTGCCAGTGGAACCAGACGTGTAGATGACGTAGGCCAGATCGTCGGGGCCGCTCGCCGGGCCTGGGTTGGCGTCGGCCACAAAACCGGCATCGATCGGCTGGTCCAAACAGATGACCCTGACATTGATGCCGGCCAACCCCGCCTGCAAGCTCGTTTGCGTCAACACGATGCCCGCACCCGCGTCTTCGAGCATGAAGGCAATGCGCTCCTTCGGATACACCGGGTCAAGCGGCAGGTAGGCACCGCCGGCCTTGAGGATCGCCAGCAGGCCGATCACAAGTTCGGCATTGCGTTCGGTGCGCAGACCCACCAGTTGGTTGGGCACGACGCCCAGTGCACGCAACTGGTGAGCTACGCGGTTGGCGCGCCGGTTCAGCTCGGCATAACTTAACTCCAGGCGGGTTTGGTCGGCTGCGAACGCGGTCAGCGCGATGGCATTCGGCCGGTGTTCAACTTGCCGCTCGAACAGCTCGTGCAGCGCAGGCCCGCGCGGATAGGTGCGCGTTGAATCCGCGCCGGCCACCAGCGCCGCGCGCTCCGCAGCCGGCAGCAGCGCCAGATCCTTGAGCTGCCTTGCCTCTTCGCGCGCCAGGCCCGCCAGCAGTGTGCTCAAGTGGCCGAGCATCCGCTCGATGCTTTGGTCGGAAAAGCGCTGCCGCGAATATTCGATTCGCACGAGCATTTCGGCGTCGCCATAAGCGATCACCGCGAGCGGATAGTTGGTTTGCCCGAGGTATTCGAAGTGCCGCGTTTCCCAGGCACCGCCCAGCGCACGCAGCCTGGCGTCGAGCGAGTCATGGTCGTAGACCAGCAGGCTCTCGAACAAGGGCTTGCCGCGCTCGACCGAGCTCCACGACTGCACTTTCACCAGCGGTGCCTGTTCGTGGGGCCGCATCTGTAACTGCTGCTCGCGCACAGCACGCAACCAACTAACGACGTCCTGGTCGCCATCGACCTTGACGCGCATCGGCAAGGTGTTGATGAATAAGCCGACCAGACCCTCGCCATTGCCCAGGCCGGTGGTCCGACCAGCTCGCGTGGTACCGAACACAATGTCGCACTCACCGCTGTAGCGGTGCAGCAGCAGCGCCCAGGCAGCTTGAAGAAAGGTGTTGAGCGTGACGCCGATGGCGCTGGCTCTGCTGCGCAGTGCCGTGGTCTCCTGTCTTGACAGGCGCTGCTGAATCGCACCGGCGGGTTCGCGAGCAGGTTCGCCGCCGGCAGCCGCCGCCGGTGCTGGCGTGGCGGACATCACGGCGGACCCAGCCACGTCAACGCTAAAAGGGGTCGCAGCGTGGAAGCCGCGCAGCAGCTTGCTCCAATAGGCCTGCGCGCTATCCAGATTCAGAGACTGGTGCCAATCGATGTACTCGCGAAACGGGCGGGGCTCGGCAAGCTGCGCCGTCTCAGCGAGCTGCGCCGTTTCAGCACCGAGCAACGCCGCGTGGATTTCAAAGACTTCGCGCAGCACGCCCGCGAACGAACGGCCATCCAGCAAGGCGTGGTGGAAGGTCCAAATGACTTGGCGGTCATCAGCACCCCTGCGCGCAATAAAGAGGCGCATCGACGGCGCTCGCGTCAAGTCGAAGTCTTCGCGCCGATCTGCGGCAAGCTGGGTCGCCAAGCGCTGTTCTTGCTCCGC
>JANORY010000735.1:0-3840 GCA_031415535.1 Burkholderiales bacterium
CAGTTTTATCACTGCTTCGGATGTGGCGCGCACGGCACAGCGATCTCGTTCATGATCGAGCATACCGGCCTTGGCTTCATTGATGCGGTCAAGGAACTGGCACAAGCCACCGGTATGAAAGTGCCGGAACTCGATCGCGCCGAAGCGGCCACCTTGCAGCGCTCGCGCGACGTTGATCTGTTCGAGCTGATGGCGTCGATCACCCAGTTTTACAAGCAACGCTTGCGCGAATCGAATCGGGCGATCGTTTATTTAAAGAGCCGTGGACTGAGCGGCGAGATTGCAGCGCGTTATGCGATCGGTTATGCGCCGTCGCCGTGGCGGGGACTCGAAGCGGCGGTGGCCGACTACCAGCATGAATCGCTGGTCGTGACCGGCATGGTGATTGACTCGGGCCAAACCGTTGATGCCGAGCAAACCGTAGATGCCGAGCAAACCGTCAACTTGGCCGAGTTGCCAAGCACATCGAACGACGCAGATAGCAGTAATTCTTCGGATCACTTTTCGGTGCCGCCTTGGGAGTCGGCTGGTGATCCGGGTGAAGGCGAATTTGCCCCTGCACCGGTCGTGGCAGCAGTAGCAGCACCCGTCGTTGCGCCTGTCCCAGCGTCATTGCCAGCGCCGCGCAAGCGCCGCTTTGATCGCTTTCGCGATCGCATCATGTTTCCGATTCGTAACCCGCGCGGTCAAGTGATTGGTTTTGGGGGGCGGGTACTGGATCGATCCGAGCCGAAATATATGAACTCACCGGAAACGCCGCTGTTTTCGAAGGGCCGTGAGTTGTACGGACTCTTCGAAGCTCGGCAGGCCTTACGGCAAACCGATTGCGCTATTGTCGTCGAGGGCTACATGGATGTGGTCATGCTGGCGCAATACGGCGTGACCAATGCGGTCGCTACACTCGGTACCGCTACCACCTCGGAGCACGTTCAAAAACTGCTTCGTCTGGTTGATCGTGTGGTGTTTGCGTTTGATGGTGACGCGGCAGGGCGCAAGGCAGCCTGGCGCGCCCTCGAGGCATGTCTGCCCAAGGCCTCGGATACCAAGCGGATTGATTTTTTATTCCTGCCCTCGGAACACGACCCTGACAGTTATGTTCGCGAATTTGGCAAGTCAGGGTTTGACCAGATCATGGCGAACGCGCTGCCCTTGTCCGAATTTTTAGTATCCGAACTGGCGAGTCGATCGAGTCTTGAAACTGCCGAGGGTCGTGCCCAGTTTTTGGCAGCGGCCCGTCCCTTGGTGCTCGCGATGCCGCCGATTGCACTGCGACTGCAATTGGTTCATCGCCTGGCCGAATCGGCGCGCATTGCCACCGGCGAGCTTAACCAATATCTGCAACAGGGTGCCCGGCAAGCATCGCAGAGCGTGTTGGCAGGGCGCGCCGCTCCTACTGTGGGTACCCTGCAACGATCGGCACGCGTGCCGATGCGCGCTGCGCTTCGACCAACCAACCTGTTCACCAAGGTACGTGTTTTGACAGCGCTGCATCCGTCCCTTGCAAAAATCGAGATTGATCCCAGTTTTCTGAATGACGAGGTTCGCGGCTGGCTCGAGCGTATTGGCCGATTGCCTGCCGGCAGCTCGTTCGCCGGGTTAACTGAGTCGTTGCGGATGGAAAGTGCCGAATTGGCTGATCGGATTGCCGACGAAGTTAGCTCTGCTGCGGCGCTATCCGAGTGCGGAATTGACGAAGCGCGGCAGGAATTTGTGGGCGCGGTGCTGAAATTGCGGGAAGAGGGCTTGGAACTCGAAAAAAAGACCTTGGCCGAGCGTGGTTTGGCGAGTCCGGAGGACCGTGCGCGCTTTCAATATCTGCTGACGATCAGACTGGTCGACTGATACAATTAAAGGTTCCCTATGGGACGGCCGGACATCAGAAAGGTGTGAATTGTGAAGAGTAATCTTAAGCGCACTCAAAAACTCAAGCCAAAACTCAAGCCAAAATCCAGCAAGGCGGCTGCAGTAAAGCCGGCGTCGCGTTCGGCGCTGAAACTACCCACCAAGCCAGTCGGCAAGGCGATGTCCAAAAGTACAAGCAAGCCGTCAGTAAAGTCCGCTTTGAAGCCCGCTTCGAAGCTCAGTGCCAAGCTCAGCGCAAAGCCGGTCAGCAAAAAGACCCCTAAACCAGTGGTCAAGCCGCCCGGCAAATTAACCGATAAGCCGCTCAAAAAGTCGCTCCCAAAGCCAGCCGCTAAGGTTGGCGGTAAAAATTCGTCACCCGCAATGGTCAAAAGTGCGGCCAAGAACGCCCCTCGCGCTGCAGCTTCGTCTGTCAGCAAAGTAAAACACCAGACTGTCACGAAATCCGCAGCTTCAATCATCGGTAGGCCGGCATCGAAACTCGCTGCCGGCGCAAAGAATGCGGCAGCCAGCAAGGCCGTGGCAATGGCGATGTCCAAAAAAGCCGGCTCCAGTGCAGTCAGTAAAATTGATAGCAAATTGAACAACCAGACTCCCCAAAAAGTATCAAAGGCTTCGAAATCATCCGCTTCAGCGGTCAAACTGGTCGCAAAGCCCGCTGCTAAGCCGGCCTTGAACCCGCCTGTAAAGACCGAGCTTAAGGTGACCGCAAAGTCGGTCGCCGCCACGGTCGCCAAGGTGGCGGCTAAGTCCTCCCCGAAAGCGAGCATCCAGGCTGCACCGGCGGTGTCGGCAAAACCGGTCACGGCGAAATCCACCAAAGCGGCCAGCGCAGGTGCGCCACCGGTACGAATTGATTCAATTCCCGCCAGCGCGTCAGTCGGTAAACCGACGAGCCAGGAAGCCAAGGAAAGCACTAAGCCCGAATTAAAGTTGGTCGCGGGCGTGAGTCTGCCGGTGAAGGGCAAGCCCGGGCGTCCGCCCGGCAAAAAAAATGCGGTCGTGGCGGCCGTGACTTCGCCGCAGGCAAAGGCCGAATCAACCGGTGATGTCGCCCTTGTCAAACCAAAGGGAAAACCGGGCCGCCCGCCGAAGAATCCGAAAGCCGGCACGGCCGACGCCGTCAAGGCCAAAGGCAAGGCTGGTGCCAAGGTCGCGGGCGACTTAGGTGACGCCGCAGACGAACTTGGGGCAGATGATCAAGCAGGGGTTTTTGAAGAAATTGATCCCGATGCCGAAGTCATTCCCGAAGAAGTCGAGGTGGTTGTAGCGCCGGTCAAGACCAAGCGCGGTAATCGCGCTAAAGAAAAAGCACTGCTCAAGGAGTTTGGCGGGCGTCCGGGGTTAACCGAAGCCGACCGTGAAGCGACGCGCAACAAACTCAAGCAACTAATCAAACTCGGCAAGGAACGCGGCTTTCTGACTTACGCAGAAATTAACGATCACTTGCCCGAAGACGTTATTGACGCTGAAGCCATCGAGTCGATCATCAGCACCTTCAACGACATGGGCATCGCGGTCTACGACCAGGCGCCGGATGCCGAAACCTTGTTGATGAATGACAACACGCCGATCGCCACCAGCGATGAAGATGCCGAAGAAGAAGCCGAAGCGGCACTGTCGACGGTCGATTCAGAGTTTGGTCGCACCACTGACCCGGTACGCATGTACATGCGCGAAATGGGTTCGGTGGAGTTGCTCACCCGTGAGGGCGAAATTGAAATCGCTAAACGGATTGAGGACGGCTTGAAGCACATGGTGACGGCAATCTCTGCCTGCCCCACCACCATTTCCGAAATTCTGGCCAACGCCGAAAAGATTCGTACCGGCACAATGCGGATCGATGAAGTCGTCGACGGCCTGATCGACCCGAACGCTGAAGAGCCGGATTTCAGAGCCGTTGCCGCCGCCGCCGCCGAGGCCGATTTCGACGATGATGGTGATGAAGACGGTGATCCGGGCGGTGCCGCGTCGGCG
>JANORY010000736.1:0-4308 GCA_031415535.1 Burkholderiales bacterium
CGCTCGGACGACCGCTTCATCGACCCCTCGAACGAGCAAATTTTTCATGCTTACCAACCCTTGTTAACGATGAAGGTCGCGACCTGCGCAGCAACAAACGCATAGCCTCGGGTATTCAGAGGCAGATTATCCACACCTAGCGACTGCGCCGGTACATCGGCCGCAAGGGTTGCCCGATCGTCGGGCCGGCTGACATCGGCCTGTTCGACCAGCAAGCGGCGAATATCCAGAAAGTTGTCTGGGTACAAGCGCGCCAGATCAGCATTCAGAAAACCGTTTCGGCCAATCCAGATCAGATTGACCCAACGATCCCGGCCGAGGGTATCCACTTGGAACACTGTGGCTGGCGCAACCAGAATCGCTGGACCATCAGTGTCCCGATAAAAACCAGCGGCATAACCGTTCGGGCTTCGGGTCAGATACCCGTACTGCCCGTTCAAAGTTCCATAGACTGGGCCAAAATTCATATTGTCAACGACATCGGAGCTCAGGGTTCGGACATCGGCCCAGCCGGTCGGCGGAATCGCGTCACCCACCAGAGTTACGCGCAAGGGTATTGCGCCTTGACGGGCAACAATTTGGGTCGAATTTTGGCCAGCAGCGCCGCCATTGAAGATTGTTCGGCCCGGCAAGAGCCGTTCGAGTTCGGTCGGATAGGGAATGCCACCGGAGCCAGCAGTTAATGAATCACCCCAAGCGGCAATCGAGAGTAGCTGACCAGAGGTATTCGGGAAAATGACTGACGTCGCTGCCGGTGGCTGGGTCGTCGAGCCCGGCTCGGATACAGCAATCGGCGTAGACACAGTCGTCGATGGCGTTGTGGTTACTGGCCCCGCTGTCGTTGCCGGAGCTGTCGTAGCCGTGGTCGACCGTGAAGACGGCGAGGTCGCGGCCGTCACCGAGCTGGCCGGCTCGCTGGCACCGCTTGAACTGACCGCTGTTGCGCCAGCGTTTTCCGCGCCCGAACTTGAACCGCTGCTACAACCCGAAAGTCCGACGATCAGGATCCAGACGCCAATTAGCACTATTCGCATAATTCATTAGTGTTATGTGGCCTATCTTCCCAATTTCTTCAATCTACTCTCGCAGGATCGTCAGTGCAACTTTTAACAAATCGCGCCAGATGCTCCGCTGGGTCTAATCTACCGCCCAATTCTCCAACTTTAACTTGGGTACGCGAGAAAATTCTCCGACGTTGTTTGTGACTAACGTGTATTCGTTCGTCAACGCATGAGCAGCGATCCAAAGATCGTTCGGTCCCATCGGTGTTCCTCGAGTTCGTAAATGCGCGCGCAACTCGCCATATTGAAGTGCTACCTCGACGCTCAATTCCAAAGTCGGAAAGCTCTCAAGAAGCGCGTTGATTCGCTGCAGCGTGCGAGGTTTGGGCAGCATGCGTCGAACGCCATAGGCAATTTCACCTCGCGTCACCACGGAAAGCGCGGCTTGCCCAACGTTCAGCGTTTCGAGGCGCCGCAAGATTATCGGATTCTGACCTTTCACCATCGCACTGAAAGTGTCAGTGTCCAGCAGATATTGGGCAGTCATTATTTAAGCGAGGGCTTGGTACGGATTCGGCTGGATTTTGCTTCGCTCTTGTGTTTCAAGGGCGCGGTAGATTCGCCACTACGCCAATCAAAGTCGCGCTCTTCAACGAATAGATTTTCCTTCTTGATTTCACGTAAAGATTTTTCCCAGCGGTTGATTTCGGCGTCCGTCGGCGTCGGCAGCTCGGCCAGAACTTGTGCCACAGTTCGTGGTTGTTCGCGGAGCACGATTTCCTCACCACGTCGAGAAATATTCAAAGTCTTACTGTTGACTCGAAATTCCTTGGGCAGGCGAACTGCCTGGCTATTCCCCGAAGTGAACACGGTGGTTGTTCGGGTGATGGGCATGAGTTTCTTCGTTGCAATGGCGGATGGCATAACAGATCCAATAGCGTATATCCTCGTAGGATATACATTAGCAGCTCTCCTTTCAATCGTCGCTCGCTCGGTCATTGTCGTTCGGACAGCAGAGGCATCACACGAATCAACTGCGTAGCAATATCTTGGTGATCTGGTCGAACGCAAAAACTTGCCGCTTGAAAGCCCAAACTTGGCTGAGGCGCTGCGGTAGGCTCACTTATCGAGCCGATTTTCATATATCGGCTCGATTTTGGTAGAAACAGTTCACTTTATCGAGCCGATTCATGCGCTACGACGACCGTCTGACATCGGATGGTTTGCTGCGCGCCATGACAGCTCTGGCGAACATGGGACATCAGTTCGTCTCTTCTGCCCAACTGGTTGAAGCGACCGGTTCCAGCCCGCCCGCTGTCAAGCGCATGCTACCTAGGCTAATGAAGGAGGCGCGCGTGGAAGCAGTTGGCGAGGCTCGCGCCACCCGATATCGCCTCCGGACTGCGGCAACGGCCGATGCGATCGAAAAAACTGCCGTTCAGCCACCTGTCCCAGTAGCTCCAAGTCGCGTTGCGCCGGCCTGGCGCGCGGCGAGCCTGGAATTCCAGAAGCAACTGGCATTGCCGCTGTCGGCCCGCTTGCCGGTAACGTATCGCCGTGAATTCGTTGACGATTACAAACCGAACGAGACCTTCCTGTTGCCACGCGAACCCGCCGAAGAGCTGACCACCCTTGGTCGCCCCCTGGGCAACTGCCGGCGGGTACCTATGTCCGCAAGGTTCTGGAGAAACTGCTCATCGACCTTTCATCAAAACTTCAGAGAAACCCCGGCGTTCAGGCCGGGGAGGTAGAGGGCCGATTGCAGCGCAATCGCGTGCTCTGGTATAGTCCTTTGGTTGACTCGGACCACGCGGTTACGCAGCCGGGAAAGCACGAAGTGAACCAAATAAAAGGCGGCGTACCTGTTGCCGGTACGTGCATAAGTTCGGTAGAGAAATCTGCGAGAACTTGTTGGGTAAGAAGGCATACAGTGCTTTCCGATGCGGTCGTGCATCGCTAAATCTAGGAATCTCCGTCCTTCTGGGCGGGGAGGACGTCAAGGTGCTATAGATTGATAATTCGGGGCGTGATCATGAATAAGCGTTCAACGCGCGATACTTGTCTGCTGTGAAACTTGAACAAGGCACCCAGCGCCGGCACGTCGCCCAGTAACGGTACCTTCGACTGTGTTTCACGGTCGACGCTGTACGCCGCACCGCCGATCAGCAGACTCTGTCCTTCGCCGACCATCGCCTGAGTGCCCACCGTACTGCGCTGCACCACCGGTATCTGATCGACGCTCTGACCAGTCAGCGATCCGTCTTCGATCCGGATCGATAGTTTGATCTTGCGTTCGCCGCCCTCCTCCACCAGAGCCGGCGTCACCCGCAGTGATGTGCCAGAGGTGATGTTGAATAGATCGACCTCACGTTCGCCCGCCAGCCGAACATAAAACGTTTGTGTGTTCTCCAGTATGGCTTCGGTATTGCTGACCGTCAGCACACTCGGCCGGGCGTGAATATGCGCCTTGCCCTCTTGCGCTAGCAAATTCACATTCGCCAGAAAGTAGCGACCCAGATTACTGACGATTGTGGTGGCACCGGCGACCCCAGACAGCGACGAGCCGGCCGCTTGCGCAGCTAGATTGCCGGCCTGCTGGCGAAAGCCAATCGAATCGGTGCCGTTACCCTGGCCCAACACGATCTGATTTCGGGACTGGCTCCAATCGATGCCCAGACGATCGATTGAATCGGAGGCGACGTCGACAATCGACGCCTCGATTTGAACCAGGACAGTCTTCACGTCCAACGCTGCAATCAACGCCTCATAGCGATCGATGCGCTCCGGCAGATCGTGAATGACCACCGAATTGGTTCGGGCGTCGGACTCGATTCGAGGCAAGGTGATGTTCACCAAGGCGGAGTGTGAGTACGGCGGCGGAGCGTCGCGACTCAGGGGCACCGAATCCGTAGCCGATGGGCTGCGCCGCATTGACTGGCCGTCCTGCGCTGCCAGCCCGCTGCCGCGCAACTTTGGCAAAGAGTGCTGCGAGCTAGCGGTCATCGGGGGCGCGACGGCACCGGCCGTTGGCGAAGCCGGATAGTTTCCCGAAAGACGTCGCAACATGCTAGCCACACCGGCGATGACAATTTCACGACCACCGACTGTCATCGCGGTATCTTGCGCCCACGCGTAGCGCAGCCCGAACACTCTGAAGACCGAGCCGATCGGCTTGGAGGCATCGTAGCTTGCCGCATCGGTCCGACTGTTACCGGCACGTTCATCGAGCAGACTGATGACGTCGGCTACCACTTCGACGTAGCGCGGCGGGCCGGCGACCTGAACAATACGATCCACTTCGTTGATC
>JANORY010000737.1:0-2258 GCA_031415535.1 Burkholderiales bacterium
AACACGTTACGTCGTCCGTGCAGGCGGCCTGTGGCGGCTCGGACGGCTCGGCAACGGTGGTCGAATCGGGTGGAGTCGGGCCGTATTCGTTCGCCTGGTCGCCAGTCGGCGGCACCGGTTCGACGGCCTTGAATTTGCCGGCAGGCGTTTATATCGTCTCGGTTTTGGACTCGAATGGCTGCCTCGACACGGCAGTCGTGAGCGTGACGAACCCGACCGGTTTGACGCTCGCCGTTCAAAATTCATCGCCCGTCACCTGTTTTTCGGGAAATGACGGCAGCGCGTCGGTCGCGGCCTCGAACGGGGTGCAGCCGTATATTTTTTCATGGAATTCGCCGCTCGGAAACGGCCAATCGGCGGCCAATTTGCCTGCCGGTTTGTACGCCGTGACCGTGACCGATGCGAGTTTGTGTTCGGCCACGGCGGCGATTTCCATCACGCAACCCGCTGATTTTCAACACGTTATCCTGAAAACACCCGCCGCCTGCGGCAACTCGAACGGCTCGGCCACCATCCAGACGACGGGTGGAACTGGCCCGATTTCATTCACCTGGAATCCATCGGGCGGCTCCAATTCAACGGCCTCCAATTTGCCACCAGGCAATTATGTCGTCTCAATTTCAGACCAAAATGGCTGCATGGATTCCGTTCAAATTCAGATTTTGAATGTGGCCGGGCCATCGGTTTCGATTTCGGCGACGCAAAATGTGGCCTGTTTTTCCGGTCAAAACGGGTCGGCGACGGCGGCGGTTTTGGGCGGAACGGCTCCTTTTTCGTTCAATTGGCCGGGCGGCGCGACGACCTCGATGGCCCTCAATTTGCCCGCCGGGCAATTCACCGTCACCGTCACTGACGACCTGAATTGCACGGCCACAGCCACGGCAAACATCGCGCAACCAACTGATTTACAGCACGTTACGAGCGCGACGGCCTCGACTTGCGGCCTCGCCAACGGCTCCGCGACGGTGAATGAAACAGGAGGCACGGCCCCATTTTCGTACATCTGGAACCCGACGGGCGGCTCCGGCGCGACGGCCACGAATTTGCCGCCAGGCAATTTCACGGTTTCAATTGTGGATGCCAACGGCTGCCTCGACACGGCGCAAATTCAGATTGGAAGTTTTCCCGCGCCGACCGTTTCGATTTCGGCGACGCAAAATGTGGCCTGTTTTTCCGGAAATGATGGCTCGGCGACGGCCTCCATTTTGGGCGGCACGGGGCCGTTTTCGTTCAATTGGTCGAGCGGTTCGATGACGGCGACGACGGCGAATTTGCCCGTCGGGCAATTCACGGTGACGGTTTCGGACAGCAAAAATTGCACGGCCACCACGACCGCAAACATCACGCAACCCGCTGATTTACAGCACGTTGTGTCAACCGTGAACACGACCTGCGGCCTGCCGAACGGCTCGGCCACCATCCTCGAATCGGGCGGAAATGGCAGCTATATTTTCTCCTGGCCTCCGCCCGTGAGCGGCACGACGGGCAACTCGGCGACCAATCTGCCGCCGGGCAATTACGTCGTTTCGATTGCCGATTCGAACGGCTGCCAGGACACCGTTCACCTCGAAATTCAGAACATTTTTGGGGTGACGGCTACGATTTCGGCGACCGCGCCGGTTTCGTGTTTTTCCGGCAATAACGGCTCCGCGACTGCGGCGGCGGTCGGCGGCGTGGCCCCGATTTCGTACAAATGGCCGGGCGGTGCGACCACTCCGACGGCCCTGAATTTGCCCGCGGGGCTGTTCACGGTGACGATTACCGACGGCAACGGGTGCACCTCGACGGCCATTGCGACCATCACCCAGCCGACGGCTTTGATGCACACAACGAGTTCAGTATCAACGACTTGCGGCGATGCGAACGGCTCGGCGACGGTTGTTGAAACGGGCGGCACGGGGCCGTATTCATACGCCTGGAACCCGTCGGGCCAAACCGGTTCGACGGCCAACGGGCTGCTCGCGGGCAATTATCAGGTCGTCGTAAATGACGCAAATGGCTGTTCGGAGACCATTCCAATTCAGGTCGGGAATGTGGCCGGGCCGCAGGTTTCGATTTCCATTTTGCAAAATGTGAGTTGCGCGGGTGGCTTCGACGGCTCGGCAACGGCGACGACGACCGGCGGCACGGCTCCGATTGCGTTCACCTGGTCGAACGCGGGCAATTCGGCGACGGTGACCAACCTTTTTCCCGGAAATATTCAGGTGACGGCCACCGATGCGAACGGCTGCACGTCAGTTGCGGTCGATTTTATCAGC
>JANORY010000738.1:0-1004 GCA_031415535.1 Burkholderiales bacterium
GCCGCGATGGGTACGCTGCATTTTGACATCCTGAAAATGAAGGCTGCCGGTCGGCGAAACTGTTTTGTCGTCGGAAAATGGAGCCTCACGCGGCCTGAAAAAGGCGATATCGGCGGGCATTTTTCGCTGCTTTTTGAAAAAATCGGCGGGCGGTGGGTCGTCGTGGCCGACCATTCCAGTTGATAGTGGTTAGTTGATAGTGATTAGTTTTCAACTATCCACTAACCACTAAAAACCAGCCACTATCAACTTTTCCATCCTGAAATGCGGGATTCCGACTTCCATAAACCGCTCGCCGATGGTCGGATAATTCAGTTTTTCGTAAAAAGGAACCGCCGTTTCGCGGGCGTTCAATTCCATTTTTTCAAAACCATTTCGGGCGGCCCAGGCTTCTGAAAATTCGACGAGCCGACGGCCAACACCCTGCCCCTGGCAATTTTCGGCGACGGCAACCTGCCGCATTTTGACCGTTTTCGAATCTTTTTCAGTCAAAATGAGGCAGCCAACCATGTTTTGCCGCGCATCGAAACACGCCAGATGAACATCCGACCATTCGGCGGCAAGCTGTTCGATGGTGAATTCGAGGCCGAGCGGCTTTCGCAAAACGTCGGTTCGGAGGCGAACGGCGAGGTCATATTCGGGGCTGGCAAATTCAATTTGAGCGACGTGCATGGGCGGCAGATTTTTCGGTAAAAGTAAAAATCCGCCCCTCGCGGCCCGCAATTTGCAGAACCTGAAAAGCCGCCTCTTTTGAGAAAGCTGAATTTCTACTTTTGCCCGCCAAATTGGTTGAAATGGGGAATTAGTTGATTGGTGAATTGGTCAATTGGTTTTGACGAATTCCAAATCAACCAATTAACCAGTTAACCAATCAACTAATTCAACAACTTAAATTTTCTATGACTCATAAATCCGATGTGGAGGCAGTTGATGCGCTCACACAGGCCTATAAAAATCTTTCTGCCGAAATCGGCAAAGTCATCGTCGGGCAGGACGAGGTGGTG
>JANORY010000739.1:0-12403 GCA_031415535.1 Burkholderiales bacterium
AGCGCCTGCACCACCGCGCCTGCATCGACTCGGCCGAGCGGTGCTGCCTGCTCGGTGACAAACTCGACACTGGGTTGCGCCTTCTTCATCTGCTCTTTGAATGTCGCGACGGCCGATTGACCGTATTCATAGTTCGGATAAACCACCGCCCAGCGCTTCTTGTTCATTTTGACCGCTTCGGGCACCAGCATGGCGGCCTGCATATAGGTCGATGGCCGCAAGCGGAAGGTGTAGCGATTGCCATTTTGCCAAACGATTTTGTCGGTCAGCGGCTCGGAGGCCAGGAAAAACACTTTCTTCTGTTTGGCGAAGTCGGTCACGGCCAGACCAATGTTTGACAGGAAGGTGCCGGTCAACAACACCACCTTGTCGCGAACGATCAACTCCTCCGCGACCCGTACCGCGTCGCCGGGGTTGCCTCCGTCATCGCGCACCACCAACTCCAGTTTGCGACCGTTGATGCCACCGGCGGCATTGACCTCTTCAAGCGCCAGCTCCATGCCTTTTTTATACGGCTCGAGAAACGCCGGCTGTGCCTTGTAGCTGTTGATCTCGCCAATTCGAATCGGGCCGAGCGCGCTCTGCTGTGCGTGAACCGAGAGCGCGCCGCAGGCGCTGAGCGCCGCCAGCGAAATCGTAAGTGCCCGCCGAAGGGCGCGGCGTTGCAGATTATTGTTCATTTCAGGTCATCTCCGTGGTCCGATCGGTGATTCTGCCCGAAAATAGCGGTTTCCCCGAACTTTTCAAGTTGAATTGAACATGATTGCTGGTACCAATGACGAATTGATCGAGCGCCTGGCGATTGCCCAGGTCGTCCAGAATTGGGCGCTGTGGTGCGCCGCAGGCTCAGGCGCTGGCTGCCAGAACAAAAATCACCACAGAGCAAATTTGCCCGACTAACCAGCACAGACTGCGCAGACTTGCGCGGTCGGTGAGATAACAAACCAGATAGCCAATCCTCGCCAGAACAAAGCCGACAGCCACAATGTCCAGCGAACTCTGTGGTGCCTTCAGAAAACTCGCCGTCAAAACCGCCGCCGCAAACAACGGAAACGTCTCGAAGCTGTTGGCCTGAGCAGCGTTGCCGCGCGCACGAAACCCGGTCTGGTTGGCCAGCCATTGGCGCGGATTGTTGTTGTCGTACCGCTTGAAGCCCCACTTGGCAGCCGCCGTGCCCGCGTAGGGCAGCAGTCCGGCGACCAGAACACACCACAAGGCCAGAGTCATCAGGCGCTCACCAATTCTTTACCGTTAATTAAACAACACCAGCAGCATGTGCCTGCTGATCGGCATGATAGGACGATCGCACCAGTGCTCCGACCGCCGCATGCGAAAAGCCCAACTCATTGGCATACGCCTCGAAGCGCCTAAAGGTGTCCGGATGAACATAACGCCGTACCGGTAAATGTGAACTGGAAGGTGCCAGGTATTGACCGATGGTAATCATGTCGATGTCGTGCGCGCGCATGTCGGCCATGGTTTGAAGAATTTCGTCATCGGTTTCACCTAACCCGACCATGATGCCGGATTTGGTCGGCACACCCGGCACGCGGCGCTTGAACTCCTTCAACAATGTCAGCGAGTGCTGGTAGTCTGAACCCGGCCTGGCCTCCTTGTAGAGCCTTGGAATGGTCTCCAGATTGTGATTCATGACATCGGGCGGCGCGGCCTCGAGAATCGCCAGCGCCCGATCCATTCGACCCCGAAAATCAGGAACGAGCACTTCAATGCGGGTGTTCGGTGAGCGCTCGCGCGTGCTTCGAATACAGTCTACAAAATGTTGCGCGCCACCGTCGCGCAGATCGTCGCGATCGACGCTGGTGATGACCACATAAGACAGCTTCAACGCGGCAATGGTCTTGGCGAGATTTTCGGGCTCATCAACGTCGAGCGGATCGGGTCGGCCATGACCAACATCACAGAACGGACAACGGCGCGTGCATTTATCACCCATGATCATGAAGGTCGCGGTGCCTTTGCCAAAACACTCACCAATGTTCGGGCAGGACGCCTCTTCACAAACCGTATGCAGCTTATGCTCACGCAAAATTTGTTTGATCTCCTGAAAGCGGCCATTGTGTGACCCGGCCTTGACTCGAATCCAGTCGGGCTTGCGCAAGACTTCGTGAATCGGCACGATTTTGATGGGAATACGCGAAGTCTTGGCACCGCCTTTTTGTTTGGCGTTGGCGTCGTAGTTCGGGCTGGCGTTCGAGCCGGAATTCGGACCGGGATTCGAGTCGGAGTTCATCGGGCGGCCTGTTCTTTTAAAAGTCGACTCAGAATATCAGGAAGTTCCGTAGCGACGCGCGACACCAGTGCGGGTTTGTCGATCGCCGTTGTGCCGGGAACAAGTGAGCGAAGCGCCTGTTCGAGATCGGTCACTGCCAGGCCCGGGTAGCCGCAGGGATTGATCCGTTGGAAGGGTTCAAGATCCATCGCAACATTGAGCGCGACGCCGTGATAACTGCAGCCGCGCGACACCTTGATGCCTAAAGCGGCAATTTTAGCCCCGGCCGCGCCGTCGCCGGTCCTGACATAAACGCCCGGTGCGCCCGCCTTTCGGACGGCAGCAAGCTTGTATCGGCCCAGCAGTTCGATGACTGCGTCTTCGATCAGGCAGACGAAGGCCCGTGCGCCCAGTTTGCGCCGTGCCAGATCGATCATCAGGTAGACGATAACCTGGCCCGGGCCGTGATAAGTTACCTGGCCACCACGTTCGGTGGCGACGACCGCAATATCGCCTGCTGCCAGGACATGTTCCGACTTGCCGGCGAGTCCCTGGGTAAATACCGGCGGATGTTCGACGATCCATAACTCGTCATCGGTCAGCTCAGTGCGCTGTGCCGTAAATACACGCATTGCCGTTAGGGTCTGCAGATAATCGGCGACCCGCCAGGCTCGAATTTTAAGGCCCCGGCTCATCAGAGTGGTCTGGCTCATCAGAGCACGATTCGCACCATCGGGTGTTCGCTCAGTGCGCGGTAAACGGCTTCAAGCTGTTCTCGATTCTCGACCACCGGGGTCACCGTCAGGCTCAGGTAGGAGCCCTTCGAGGATACCCGCAACTCAATGGACGCCGGATCAAACTTCGGTACGTGCTGACAGACCACTTCAGAGATTTTCTGAGCGAAGTCATCAACCCGCTGGCCGATGACTTTCATCGGAAACTCAACCGGAAAGTCGAGCAGCTTCGCGATGCGATCAAACACTGCTGAGATCGGTTCATCTGGCACTACACGCCTTTGGCGTTCTGGTAGGCCGCATATAGGAGCTGGTAAATCGGCCCTGGCTGGCCGTTGCCGACCGGTTTGCCATCGAGCAAGGTGACTGGCAGCAATTCCTTGGTTGCGGAACTGATCAACAATTCATCGGCATTGAACACTTCGTCGCGGGTGATTCTGCGCACATCGAGTGGCACGCCGGTGTCCGCGCACAACTGCGACATCAAGCCAACTCTAATCCCTTCGAGAATGAGGTTATCGCGCGGCGGGCCGAACACGGTCCCGTGTCGGACGACCCACCAATTGCTGGCTGAGCCTTCGGTCAGCAGACCATCGCGAAACATCACACACTCGATGGCGTTCGCGTCGGCTGCTGCTTGCCGCGCCAGCACATTGCCGAGCAGTGAGGTTGATTTGATATCGCAATGCAGCCAGCGTTCATCGGGAATTGAAATGGCTGCGACACCTTGCGTGCGTTGAATGTCCGGCACCGGCCTGAACTCGCTGCTCATACCGAACACGGTAGGCTCGACATCTTTCGGAAACGCGTGATCACGCTTGGCGACGCCGCGAGTGATCTGCAAATACACAAACTGATCGCGCCACGAATGACGCTTGATCAAATCGTTTACGAGTGCGGTCCAACTGGCATCGTCTTTTGGGTTCTGAATCCGGATTTTGGCCAGGCTGCGTTTCAGACGCGCCAGATGTTCGGGCCATCGGAACAACTTGCCGGCATATACCGGTACCACTTCGTAAATGCCATCGCCGAAAATGAAGCCGCGATCCAGTACCGAAACCTTGGCTTGGTCGATGGGCAGAAACTCACCATTCAGATAAACCGTCTGACCCACCATTATTGCCGCTCCTATCGTTTCATCATCAATCTGACTGAATCATAAAGCCGCCCAAGTATTCCTGCTTCTTCGATCGCAGCTTGCGCGAGTAAAGGTCGCTCGAGCAAGACCTTGTCTGCGAGTTTGACGCGCAACACGCCAATTTTCTGGCCTGCCGCAATCGGTGCGATCAGTGGCTGCACACGTTCGATATCGGCCTTGATCTTGTCACTCTGACCCTTGGCTACCGTGATCATGACGTCTTGATCGAAGCCGGCCTTCAGTTCAGCGGTCTTGCCCTTCCAAACTTCATATGTGCCGACCGCCTGGCCCTTGCCGTACAGCTTGACTGCGTCGAAATTCTGGAAGCCGTAGTTCAACAATTTTTGCGACTCGATGGCGCGCGAAGATTCGGATGCCGCACCCAACACCACGGTCAGCAATCGTCGCGACTGCCCGCCATTGGGCTGATCCCGTTTGCTCGAAGCAATCAGGCAATAACCAGCGGCATCCGTATGGCCGGTCTTCAGGCCATCAACGCTCGGATCGATAAACAGCAGCCGATTGCGGTTCGGCTGCTTGATGTTGTTGTAGGTATATTCCTTGTTCGAATACAGCGCATAAAAGGTCGGGTGATCGGTAATTAGCCGGCGCGACAAAATCGCCAAATCGTTGGCGGTGCCATAGTGCTGGGCATTCGGCAATCCGGTGGAGTTTCGATACTGGGTGTTCTTCATGCCGAGGCGCGCTGCCTCTTTGTTCATCAGCTCGGCGAACGATCCCTCACTGCCGGCGACCGCCTCTGCCAGAATGATCGAGGCGTCATTGCCTGACTGGATAATCATGCCTTGCAACAGTTCCTCAATCGTCGCCGGCTTGGCGGGATCGACGAACATGCGTGAGCCTTCCGCTTTGTACGCGACGGGTGTCACCGCCGGACGCGCATCGAGCGTCAGCTTTTTCTCTTTCAACGCGGAAAATGTCAAGTAAGCGGTCATCAGTTTGGTCAACGATGCCGGCTCGACCTTCAGATCGGGCTCATAGGCGGCCAGGGTTTGGCCGGTCGTCACGTCGACCAGCAGCCACGAGCGCGCTGCCAGGGAAATCGACGGCGCACCCGGCAAATTGATCTGGGAACTGGTGGCACTGGGTGCGCTAGTCGGCGCGCTATTGGCCGTCGCGCTGCCCGAAGTACCTGCTTTGGGCTTGGCTTTACTGGTTTGTGCCAGCACTTCGCTCGGCGACACGACAATGCCGGCAGTTAGGGCAAAGGCCAGACTCAGGCTAAGCAACGACGACGGACAGACCTTATGGACCAACAACTTGATAATGCGCATTAACAACCCTCGGCAAATCTATGGGTTAATTGGGAAAGTGAATGCGAAATTATAAGGCCAGGGTTCAGACTAGTTTGTTGAGGATTGGTTTGGCTGCCAAAATAACCCGTTTTGCAGCCTCGGCGTCAACACGTGTTCCGACGATGTCGATGGCATCTCGCAGCACGCGCTTGGCAATTTCGATGTTGACTGAATCGGCCATGCGCGCCTCAAGTACCTCGCCGTCCGATTCTCCGAGCTCGGCCGTGAACAGACCGGCGAGTCGCGATTTCAGTTCGCCCAGCACCAAATCTTCGATTCGCTGGCGGACCCGGCGTTCGGTCTCGGGCATTGCATCAGCGATACCGGCGAGGGCGATCAGCCGGTGCGATTCAAGCTCTTCCAGAATTGCGCCCAATTCGCCAGGACGGGCAAAGGTCGGTAAATCGCCAAGCCGGCGTTGACCATCAATAATAATCAACATCCGGCGCCCGCCGATCGACAACGCCAGCTTGCGCTCCAGCATTTCAGTCGCGCCCTGCGAAGTCTTCATATAGACCAGGCGCGAGTCAAAGTTGCGTTGTAGCGGAACTGAATCCGGGTCGTCTAACGGAGAGACCATGGGTTACCGGACGAAAAAGCGGAAGCTAATGGTAACAATAAACCTGATTTCCGAACGATACCAGGCCCGGTCGGTGCTGCCATTACGGCGTCGCGCCTGGCCAAGCCTGCAAGACGGTCTGCTTGATGAGGCCCAGTTTGCGATGAAAGAAGTGGTCCGCACCGGGAATGACGGTGACCGCCAACTCGCTGGTTTGCGCCCAGCGCAAAACGTCGGCCAGCGGCACCACGTCGTCGACCTCACCATGAATGACCAAGGTTCCCGGCGGCGCACGCGGAATGACAAACCGCGAAACTGCGGCACCGACCAGGATCAGTTTCTCGACCGGCGTGCCGGCTTCCTGCAAGCGCTGGTGGACACGCGTTTGCACAAAACTGCCGAAGGAAAAGCCGGCAAGAACCAGTCGTTTGGGGTCCGCAAGCGACGCGACAGTACTGTGTGTGAGCGCATGCTTCACTAAAGTGAGTAAATCATCACTCTCGCCAGCGCCCTCGTCATAGCTGCCTGCGCTAGCGCCTACGCCTCTAAAGTTTGGGCACCAACAGACGTACCCTAATAAAAGCAGGCTGCGTGCCAGCGTCTGCACCACCTTGTTGTCGCGCGCACCGCCGTATAGGGAATGCGGATGCGCAATAACCGCCACGCCACGCGGTGGATCAATCGGAATATCGAGACTGACGTCGATGACACCCACCGGCCCATCGAGTAGCAACTGCTGGCTCGCGCTGTTAAGCATGCCGGGCCTGGTCCGGCAATTGACGGTAACCAGTCGTCGTTGGTTTGTTCATGAAGGGGATGCTTTCCCAACGCTGGTAATGCAGAAAAATCTGCCGGGCAACCACAATCAATGCTGCCAGCGGCCACAACATCGCCACGGCACGAACGCTGACAAGTACACCTCGCCAGGCACCGGGTTCTGCAGCACGGCTGAGCATTTGTTGCCGGTACACGTTATCCGGCAAGATGTTCGAGAGCACGATGCCCGCCGCCAGCAAACCGAGCAGCCACCACAGCCGGTCACGGCGCCTGATGCCGGATAACAGCAGCAAAATGATCGGACCCAGCAGCAGCCCAGCCTGAGCGCCGGCCGACAGCCACAAGCCGAACTCCAGATTACCGGTGAGGGCCGCCAGCGCCACGCCGCGCAGCAAGAATGCACCGAGCAGCACCGACACAATCGCAATTGCCCGACTCCGAGGGCTTGCCAGTGCGTCGATCAGCAGCAAGCCGATGCACGCGACCCAGATCGATACCGCCGCCGCTTCAATCAGAATTGAATAGGCAACGTCGACCTGAATTCGTTCCAGCCACGGGGTGATCGCAGCCGCGAATTCGACCGACGGTCGGGTCGTGTCAATCGATCGGTCAAGGTGCGTCGCCAGAGTCTGGAGGGCTGGCGACACCCAGGTGCCAGTTTCATAGAGCATCCGTTGCGGCGCGAATTGCGCGCACAGCCAAATCGCCACGATGAATAAAAACGGCAGCGATTCATGATTGAAGAAACCGGGCCGATGCCAGATCAGTTCGCGCTCATCGTGCGGCCGTTGCGCGAACAGCAGGGCAATGCCAGCACCGAGTAGGGCGCCCAGCGTGTTGACCAATAGATCGAGCCGAGACGGCACGCGGGTTGGAAGGAAGTTTTGCAGCGTCTCCAGAAGCAGTGACAGTAGCGCACCGGCCAGCAGCGTGACCAGCAGAATACGTCCGCCGCGCCAGACGCGCCGAAAGCGCAATGCCAGCAAAATGCCCAGCGGGATATAAGCGAGCAGGTTTGAAATAACGTCGAACCAGGTCCAAAAGCGCGGCCAGGCAAGCCCGAGATATCGAAAAATTGAATGTGCGGGCACCCGCCAGCCGAGCCACGGATGCAGCGTGGCATAAACAATTGCAACGCCCACCAGCACGAGCCCCACTTCAATCAGATGTGACCTGCGTTCGCTCGGAAAGTAGCTAGCCTGAGACGACTTGATCGATGTTCCTTTCAGTGTGAAACCGCAGCGAGGCAGCTTGTCGGGTTCTGCGCGGCATCCGGACGAAGTGTACGATGAGTTTTAAGCTTACGGAACTGACGTGGCGCTGTTTGGCTGCCAGGATCGTACACTGCGGCAATGACCACGACTTTTTCCGCTTCCGAGGACGCCGCCCGGCTCGCCGTTTTGTGTGGCCACTTCGCCGATACCGAAGTGCTGAGCACGGTCGGCTCTACCAATCAGTATTTGCTCGATCAGAAACTAACGGGTCTGGGCCGCCCGAGGTTGGTCTGGACCCATGAGCAACCGAGCGGGCGCGGTCGGCGCGGTCGAACCTGGGTTGGTCAGGCCGAGCATAGCCTGATGTTTTCAATGCAATTTTGCCGCCAGGCGCGCCTTGCGATGCCCGGCGGTCCATCGCCGCTGCCGCTGACCGGTTTGCCGATCGCGGTCGGCGTGGCACTGGTTGAATGCTTGTCGCAATATGCCCCTGATTTGCAACTAAAGTGGCCGAACGACCTGCAGCGCGCAGGCCGCAAGTTTGGCGGCATCCTGATCGAATCGCGGCATCGCGTCATGTCTCTGTCCGACAGCGCTGGATTGCAGCCGACTCAGCCTTGGCAACTCGAGCAGGTGATCATTGGTGTTGGCTTGAACCTGTTTGTTGACGAAACCTGGCATCAATCGATCGGCCAGCCGGCCTGCGGCCTGTTCGACAGCACGAGCTACCCACTGCGTGCGACAATCGCAGCCCAACTGGCGAAGGCGCTGAATGAGGCTTGGTTGCAGTTCCAGATCCACGCGCTGGATGCCGTCTTACCGCGCTTTCAAAAGTGGGACGCACTGTTCGGATTGCCGGTCCGCGTATTGGATGCTGAGCGTCTGCTGTTTGAAGGTATTGCCAACGGTTTGTCCCACGCCGGGTGTTTGCTGGTTCAGACTGCCGAAGGGCAACAGGAAGTCAGTTTTGGAGATGTCTCCGTGCGCAGCATTACTGGGACACAGCGCACAGATCAGACCATTTAAAAACGATGCTAAGATTTCTTTTGACCCTGCTGGCAGCCAATTTTCTGGTCTTCATGTGGCTGCGCGGCGCGTTTGATTCTTATCTGACCGGCGCGCGCGATCCGGATCGACTGAATCAACAGGTTGATGCCGAGCGGCTTAAAGTAGCTTCAACCCTTCGCAATCCGGTTGCGCCAAAAATACCCGCGCCCGAGCAGAAGCCGGCACTGCCCGGCCCGGAGGCCGGATCACCGAGTGCAACGACGAGCGCTCCGAATCCGAATCCGAACCCGGAGACGCCGCCGCTCGCCTTGAATCCGAATTTGCTCGCCTGCAGTGAGTTAGGTCCCCTTGATGAAAGCATGTTGGAGCGTGCGCGAAAATTCTTTGCAGACTATGCGGCCTATTTCGTCAGTGAGGTTGAACCGGTCGACGAGGCACCGAGCTTTCTGGTCTACTCGGTCCCGGCGGAGGATCTCGCGCAGGCGCAACGAAAACTGGCCGACTTCAAGCGCCAGGGTTTTGAGGGGATTGCGGTCATCAGCGAAGGACCGCGTCGGTTCGGCATGTCGTTTGGGTCCGTACGCACCGAAGCGCTGGCCAAAGCCATGGTTGAAAGTCTGACCCGGCGTGGTGTGCGGAGTCTGAGAGTTGCGCCGCGCGATCCGAACGCGGCGAAGTCAGTGTTCAGATTTCGATATCAAGCCGGCGAGCAGGGCTTGCCGACCGATGTCAGCAAAGAGCTGCAACAGCTCGGCGCTGATCTGGCACTTGCGCCTGCGGCTTGTGCCACCAAAACAGCCGGCCGGCCAGCCACCAAGCCCTGAGTTCTGAGCGATCCCCGACTCGAAGTTCAGCGGGCAGCTTATAACGGACTGCTAATAACAGTCAGTACGCATTCAGACGCCACTGCGATCATCGGTCGTCGCGGTCGGCGCGTTGCGCTGAACCGATAAGATGCCGTTATTGCGCGAGCGTGGCGAGGCGTACATTTCGCTCTTGCCGATGATCTGCGCATTACTCGCCTTCAATACGAAATAAGGCTCGCCCTTTTTGGAGGCGAGCCGCTCGAAGCGTTCGTCCTTGGCCGAGTTGTCCTTGACGGAGGTAATGCCCGCCACGGCATTGGCATGCGATTCGTACATTTGGCTGGCGAGGATAACTTCGCCGTTGCCTGCTTTCAGCGAGAAAAAGAACTTGCCGCTACGGCCTTTCGAAACCACAAATCGTGCCGCCATCAGGTGTCTCCTCTGGTTGGCACCTAGTTCGTCTTCAGCGATCCGCCGGTACCCAGACCTTTGCTGCCGGCGGGTGCCTGCTGCGGCGAGTAGTTCTTGACCGCAATGACCAGTTGATTAAACGCATCGGTGAACGCGCCAACCAGGACTTTGCCTTCGGGCGTATTTTGATAGCCACCCAATGAACCGATGCCACGACTGCCAAACACCGCCGTGCTGACATCAAAGTCCCACTTCGAGGCACTGCCCTCAGCAATCGCGACTTGAATACCGGAACGGTTATCGGTCAAGGCCAGCACGGTTGATGCTTCCTTGGAGCTCACACCACCGGCCACGCCGCCAATGATGCCCAGTCGGCCCGGCAATCCCGCTACAGCGCCGCGCAAACCGCCCGTGTCGCTTGCGCTAAAGGTGATTGACGGTGTAATGGCGTAATCGGCTGCCACCAGTTGACCCTTGCCGAAATTACTGTCTTGGCGCATTTCGCCTGATCGCTCCAGAGCTCGCTCACCTTGAATGGCCGCCATACCCCGGCCGCGTTCGACAACCACAAAGCAATTGGACTGCTGCGCCAACTGACGCAACACCATGGTGGTCGAGGGCAACTTGTACCGCGAGGTCAGAATACCGTACCACTGCGAGCCGGTGTCTTCTATGAACGCGGCAGTACCCACCGGACGTTCGCAACGTTCTAATGTGGCATTGGCATTGACGGCGGTCGCACCGCCCGCCGAACCCGTTGCCGTTGTCTTGGCTTGCTGTGAACCCATCGTCACTGGCGTCGAACAAGCACTGAGGGTCATGATGGCCGAGGTGGCGAAAAGTGCTGAAACCTGGAGAAGTCGCATGTCAGTTTCCGGTGAATGATTTGTACCCAGGATGCTAGCATTCCTGTGAATGTTTGAAACACTGCAAAATTACCGACTTTGAATAATCACCCACCCTCGCCAGCCCATCAACCCCGAGTCCATCGGCATGTCTTCACCTACGGCTCATTGATGTTCGATGCGGTCTGGTCGAGGGTCGCTGGCCAGAGTTATCGCCACGGTCCGGCAGAATTGCCAGGGTTTAGTCGACACGCCGTTCGAGACGAGCTTTACCCGGCGTTGGTTCGATCAAACTTGACTGCGAATATCGTCACGGGCGTGCTGTACTACGATGTTTCGCCCGACGACCTGCAGCGTCTCGATACCTTCGAAGGCCGGCAATATCAACGCATCGATTGCCAGGTTCGCCGGTTGGAGAACCGATCAATAGTCGATGCGCAGGTTTATCTCTTCTTGCAGCCTGAACTGCTGTTGCCGCAGGATTGGGATGCCGCGCAATTCGCCGCCTCTGGGATCGAGCCGTTTCTGGCTAGTTACGCTCCGAAGCCCTGATCTTGTCGAGGGTTGCCGTTGTCGATCGCTCGAACTCAAACGCAATCGACAATGCCCTGCCGCCAGCAGCAATTACCTCGCGTGCGCCGACGATTTTTTCGACCGGCCAATCGCCACCTTTGATTACGACATCAGGTGCAAGCGATTGGATCAGCGCCAGCGGCGTGTCATCTTCAAACCAGGTTACGGCGCTGACCGACTCGAGTGCAGCCAGTACCGCCATCCGGTCCTCGCAGCGATTGATGGGTCGATCAGCGCCTTTGCCCAGACGTCGTACCGAGGCGTCACTGTTGATGCCGACAATCAGGCTGGCACCGTGCGCGCGCGCTTGTGCCAGGTAGGTTACGTGACCGCGGTGCAGCAGATCGAAGACGCCGTTGGTAAATACCCACGGGCGCGGTAATCCTGAGAGCGCTCCGGGCAGTCGATCAGGCGCGCAAAGCTTGTATTCAAACAGGGGAGATGGGTTCTTCAAAAGGAAGTTTCGAACACGGTAACAATGAGTGATTCACGAAGCGCGTCAAGCTGCGGCCGCCGCCGCCGCCGCCGCCGCCGCGACCCGCTGGGTGATTTCCTTGCGATAGCGGTTCAAATCCTGCACCGTCTTGAACTGGCGCTCGAACAGCAGCGACAGGTTGTGCAAAATGCGCTCAACCACCTTGGTTTCCCAGACTGCGTCGAATCGAATTTGCTCGTCCAGCCAGCGCTCCAGCCAGGTGGCATCGGGCAGCCTGCTTTGTATGGTGTCGTTTGGGAACAGCTTCTGGTTGACATGCAAATTGGTCGGATGCAGCGCCTGGGCGGTTCGCCGAG
>JANORY010000740.1:0-4433 GCA_031415535.1 Burkholderiales bacterium
CAAATATCACTACTACTGGTTGCAGGACACGTTCTCGGGCCTGCGCTGCGGCGAGTACAAGATGTTGCTGAGCTCAACCAGTGACGACGCGACCGACGCCTTCGGGCCCGGCGGGTTCACCGGCATTTTGCAGAAACATGCTTATGCGAAGTTGTTTAATCTGTATCTGGACCCGAAGGAGCAGCACAACTACATGACACGCAAGCTGTCCTACCAAGAGGCGTTTCAACTGGGGATTCGCCAGCATCTGGGAACTTTCCGCAAGTATCCACCGAAGAAGGTGATGGGCTTGGCGGTGGCCGATCCGCGGGTTAAATGATGAACATGATGAACATGACGAGCATGGTGAACATGATGAGCAAACCTAGTGCGAAGCTAAAGACATGATCGACCTGTCCGTCAAGCGCCAAAGTGGCCCGGTGATTCGCCTGCATCCGGATGATAACGTCGTCATCGCCCGCGTCGATATCGGCCTCGGCTCGTCAATCACCTCCGAAGGCATTAACAGTCGAGCCCAGGTACCAGCCGGCTACAAGATTGCCGCGCGCATGATTCGGCAAGGTGAGGCGATTCGCAAATACAACGTGACCATTGGTTTTGCCGCAGGGGACATTGCGCCCGGCTCCCTGGTACACAGCCATAACATTGAATTTCGAGAGTTCGATCGAGACTATGCACATGCGCGCGATTTCAAACCCGTTGTTATGTTGCCGGTCGCCGAACGGGCCAGCTTTCAAGGCATTGTCCGCGCCGATGGTCGCGTTGCGACCCGCAATTACATCGGCATTTTGTCGACCGTCAACTGTTCGGCGACGGTGATTCAAAAAATCGCGGCGCACTTCACCGAGGAACGCCTGGCGGATTTCCCCAAGGTCGACGGTGTCGCGGCGTTCAGTCATGGCCTCGGTTGTGGCATGGAAATGACCGGCGAGCCGATGGCGCTGCTCAGGCGTACTCTGGCGGGTTATGCGAGGCACCCGAATCTGGCCGGCGTATTGATCGTTGGCCTCGGTTGCGAGCGCAATCAAATGACCGGGCTGCTGAAGGAGTCCGGATTGCAGGAAGGCCCGGCCCTGCGCACCTTTGTCATGCAAGACACCGGCGGCACTCGCAAGACGATCGAGGCTGGCATTGCGGCGGTCAAGGAACTGTTGCCCGAGGCGAATCGCGTCCAGCGACAAACCGTCTCGGCCGAGCATATTTCGGTTGGCTTGCAGTGCGGTGGCTCGGACGGATTTTCGTCGATTACCGCCAACCCGGCGCTGGGCGCAGCGATGGACATTCTGGTGCGCCACGGCGGCACCGCGATCCTGTCGGAGACACCGGAGATTTACGGCGTCGAACACACGCTGACTTGTCGTGCGGCAACGCGTGCGGTTGGTGAAAAACTGATCGAGCGAATTCGCTGGTGGAAGGACGTTTATTCGGTGGGGCGCGATGTGCAGATCAACGGCCAGGTCAGCCCCGGCAACAACGCCGGCGGTCTGGCGAACATCTTTGAGAAATCACTCGGCTCGTCGATGAAGGGTGGCACCGGGCCGCTGATGGAAGTCTACCGGTACGCTGATCCGGTCAAGGTAAAAGGCTTCGTGTTCATGGACACACCGGGCTACGACCCGGTCTCAGCCACCGGACAGATCGCGGGCGGTGCCAACCTGATCGCATTTACGACCGGCCGCGGTTCGATGTTCGGCGCCAAGCCAGTGCCATCTATCAAGCTGGCGACCAACACGCCGATGTTCACGCGCCTCGAAGAGGACATGGACATCAACTGCGGCGAAATTCTCGATGGCAATGCCTCGTTGCAGGAAATGGGGCAGAAGGTGTTCGAGTTGATTCTGCATACCGCCTCGGGCGAGCCCTCGAAGAGCGAGTTGCTGGGCCTCGGGGATCATGAATTTGTGCCTTGGCAGATCGGGATTACCGGCTAAGTCGCGCGCGCCATTCAAAGCACGTAGGGCACGCGAATGCCCGCCCAGTTGGCAGGGAAGTCCTTGGTGTTTCGGGTAACCAGTGGCCAGCCATTGACCCGGGCGCAGGCCCAGATCAATGCATCGGGAAGCTTGAGTTTATGGCTGCGCCGTAACGCGAGGCTTTCGATCAGAATTGCTTCACTTATATCGATGCATCTGAAATTGGCGTCGATCGCAATGCGCGTCGCTGCTTCGAGTCCGGACGGTGCTTTTATCTGCGCCTCAATCCAGGTGATCGGGTTTATGTAGGCTTGGCGATACTGCGATAGTTCGGCCTTTGCCTGGGTAATTCCGTTCAAGTAATCAATGACGATATTTGAGTCGAATACCGCAATCATTCTGGCCATTCATCGCGCATTTCTCGTTGCAGGTTTAGACCATCCCTGGCCGGAGTAAGCGGCTGGTGTTGCGACCATAGACCGAAACCCGAGCCGGGTAGCTCGGCTACTCGTTCAAGCATTTGGTTAACCGCGCGCCTGACGGCCTCTGCTCGGCTCAGATTTTGAGACTTTGCCCAAGCATCGAGCTTGGCTGCTTCAGCATCGCCGAGTTCAATAATGGTTCGCATGGCATATGATAACGGATACTGATATAGCTTGCAATGCACCGGTTGATATTTCGGGTGGCATTTACCATTTCGGGTGGCATCTACCGTGGACCGACCGCTTGCCGGCCTTCGGAATTACATAGCCGGGTAATCGGTATATCCCTGCGCCCCCGGCCCATAATAAGTCTTGGTATTGGCGACATTCAACGGCGCGCCAGTGAGCAGTCGCTGCGGCAAATCCGGGTTGCTGATAAACGGCACACCAAACGCCACCGCGTCAACGTCGCCGGCTGCAATCGCGTGCGCCGCCATCGCGCCGCTGTAGTGGTTATTGCCAATGTAGGCGCCGCGAAAAATTCGTCGCGCACCGACAAAATCAAACCCGTCAAGCTTGCGTTCGACGCCGGTCAAACCTTCAATGAAATGCAGAAAAGCGATCCGTCGTTCGGCCAGCGCCTGGACCAAGGCACCGTAGGTCGCTTGCGGGTTCGAGTCGCGCGGGCAGTTATTGGCATTGCTGACTGGCGACAGTCGAATACCGACGCGATCCTTGCCCCAAACGGCCACGGCCGCATCGACGACCTCGAGTGTCAGGCGAATACGATTTGGAATTGATCCACCATAAGCGTCGGTTCGATGATTGGTTGAGTCGCGCGTAAAGTTCTCGAGCAGATAACCGTTGGCACCATGAATCTCGACGCCATCGAAGCCGGCACGCTTGCATAACTCGGCCGAGTGCCGATAGGCGGCCACGATGCCCGGGATCTCATCGGTGCGCAGCGCGCGCGGCGTGATGCGTTCTTGCTTGCCGTGTTGAGTATGCGTGAAGCCGCCCGGCGAGATCGCCGATGCCGCCACCGGCAGTGCGCCGTCGGGCTGAAAATCTGGATGTGAAATTGCACCGACATGCCAGAGCTGCGCAACCATCTTGCCGCCGGCCGCATGCACGGCCTCGGTGATCGGACGCCAACCGGCTTCTTGAGCAGGGCTATAGACGCCCGGTGTGCGCAGGTATCCCTTGCCTTGTTGCAAAACCTGCGTGGCCTCGCTGATGATGAGCCCAGCACCCGCTCGCTGTCGGTAGTACTCGACATTCAAGGCATGCGGCGCGTCATTCTCCGGCAGCGCGCGGCAGCGGGTCAGCGGTGCCATGAAGACGCGATTTTTGCATTCGATGGCACCGACGTTTAGCGGCGTGAATAATTCGGACAGGATTTCGGTACGTGCATTCATGAGGCGTCTGCTATAAACCGTGTGATCAAAGACCACGAACCTTATCAGATGTCGGAACCCGCTTCAAAGCACAGCTCGGATCAAAACCCCTCGATTCAGAACAACGCGGCACAGAACGCCGCAAATCACAGTCCAACAGAACGAGGCCCCGGCCCGCTCACTCGATTCAAGGGTGCGAAGCCAACAGCGCCGGAATGGTTTAATCGAACGCTGGCGCAGACCCCGCACAGGCTGTGGCCGGTCGTTCAGGGCGCGAAGATTGAAACCTTGGTGTGGGGTCAGGAGGGTGCTCCTGGCTTGTTACTGTTGCATGGCAACGGTGCGCATGCCGATTGGTGGAGTTTTATTGCGCCGTACCTTGCGCAGGACTTTCGGGTAGTTGCGCTGTCGTGGTCGGGGATGGGCGGATCGGACTGGCGCAGCGGCTATTCGGTCGAGTTGTATATCGAGGAAGCGTTCGCGGCGATGCAGGCCGGCGGACTCTTTCTGTCCAAGCTCAAGCCAGTTGTTGTCGGGCATTCGTTCGGTGGTTTCCCGACCGTCGCCATGGCGGCACGGCGCGGTCGCGAATTGCGCTCGGTGGTGCTGCTCGATACGCCGCTCTGGTCACCCGAGCAGCGCGCCAGTCGCAAGTCGCCGCGTGACCCGTCGCGCGAACGCCGACCGCATCGTGTGTATCC
>JANORY010000741.1:0-4908 GCA_031415535.1 Burkholderiales bacterium
GGCGGCAATTTCGATGCCACTGCCGCAATTTCAGTACCGCCATTTTGCCGCCTGGCATAACCGCCACATCCAATCGACCGAAGTCAATCAGCAGATCGAGTACTGGAGGACTCGACTGGCAGGACTCGCCAGCGCGCCAAAATTGCCGATGCCTCGCATTGCCGCCGATTCGCGATCAGACGCGACCCAGCACCCGGGCTCGACCGGAAAGGCGATACGCTCAGCGCGAACCGAACACAGGCTCCTGGCACATTCGCTCGGCAAACAGGTCACACAGCTCGCCGCCAAACATCGTGCAACCAGCTTCATGTTACTGGCTGCGGCGTTCAACGCCCTGCTCTTTCGATACACCGGACAGCGCGATATCGCGATCGGTACGATCTCGGCCTATCGAACTCGACATGAGTTCGAGTCAATCATTGGTTGCTTTGTAAATCCGCTGGTACTGCGGCAAAACATCGAACCGGACATGCCCTTTTCAACGCTACTCAAACAAATGCGCGACGAGGCACTGCAGGCATTCGATCATCAGGATATTCCGTTTGAAAGTGTTGTGGCGGCGTTGATGCCGCAGCGCGAACCCGACCAACACCCGTTGTTTCGATACCTGATGATCTACCAGAACATGAGCGCACAAGCGCTGGTTCTAAGGGGTGTCGAACTGGTGCCTATCGCTGCCGCCGCACCTGATACCAGTCTTGACCTGACGCTCTGGTTTGAGCCGCTGGGCGCTGATTTGCAATGCACCGCTTTGTACGATACCGATCGTATTGCGCCTGATCTGCTCGACCGTATGCTGCTGCACCTTGAGCGACTGCTTTGGTCGGTTATTGAACGGCCGGACCTGGCGATTTCGGAAATTGACTTTCTCGGCAGTGCGGAAAAAACCACCCTGTTGAATGACTACAGCGGCCTGCGGCAATGGCAGGCCCTGACTGTTTCGGGTGACACCGAAACCTCTGAACTCGTGCTGCGTTTCGAAGCGACGGTACAGCGCACGCCCGGCGCGATCGCTATCTATGACTCAAACCGCGCGGTCAATTTCCGTGAGTTGTGTCGTGAATCTATGCGGGTCAGCACGGAGCTGCGCAATCGCGGCGTGCGGTCCGGCGATCGGGTTGCCATTGAGTTCGAGCGCAGTACCGAGGCGATCGCTGCGATGATCGGGGCACTTCGGGTCGGTGCCATTTACGTTCCGCTCGAACCCGATCATCCACCGGAGCGACGCGACTATTTGCTGGCTGATTCGGCCAGCCGCTTTCTGATCAATCGAAGCGGCATCCAGGCGTTGGCGCAAGCCGAGCGAACCAGCACGATACCGCCAGAGTCAGAGCGAATCGCTTACCTGATGTACACCTCAGGCTCGACGGGAAAGCCAAAGGGCGTTTTGGGTTGCGAGCGCGGAATCCTGAACCGTATCGACTGGATGCAAGGCTTGTGCCCTTGGCAGCCGGAGGATCGTGTCTGCCATAAAACTTCATTAGCGTTCGTGGATTCGGTTTGGGAAATTTTCGGGCCTTTGACTTTGGGTACCCCTATCGTCATTGCTTGCCGTGCCACGGTCCGAGATCCCCGAGCGTTTCTTGAGTTGCTTCAGGCGCGCAAGATTACCCACCTGGTCGCGGTACCGTCTTATCTGAATTCGCTGTGTGAGCGCATGAGCAGCAGGGTACTCACCACCGTGAGGATTTGTATCGCCAGTGGCGAACCCTTGTCGGCATTGGTACAGTGCCGCATTCTAAGCGCCTTACCCAATGGCCGGCTGTTTAATATCTATGGCTCGACTGAGGTATCAGCGGATGCAACATTCGCCGAACTTGGCCACCGAAGTCTGCCTTCAGCCGGTAGGCCGATCGACGGCTGCCTGGTTTACATCCTCGACGATCGACTGGCACCGCTGCCGCTGGGCTGCGCTGGTGAGATCTACGTCGGTGGTCTGGGCGTCAGCGCTGGTTATCTGAATTCGCCGATCGAGCCAAGCCCGCGATTTCTCGCCAATCCGTACGCTGCCGGCCGCCTGTTTCGCAGCGGAGACCTGGGCCGCTTCGATCAACACGGTGCACTCGAGGTGCTTGGCCGCGTCGATCGCCAGGTCAAGATTCGGGGCCATCGGATTGAACTGATCGAAATCGAAACAGCCTGTTTATCAGTGCCGGGTATCCGCTCATGTTGGGTCGAACTCAAACATTCCGAAGTGACCGGTGAGCGTCTGATCCTGTACTGTAGTCCGGTTCTGGGAAGCGACGCTGTTCGTAACGGCTTACGGCACCGGCTGCCAAAGTACATGATGCCGAGCGAAATAGTCGAACTCGCGGAACTGCCCTTGAACAGCAGCGGCAAACTTGATCGTTTGCGCCTCGAAGCGCTGGGCTCGGATTCATTGCAAACCGCGTCCACGCCCCTGGTTGCGCTGGCAAATGATTCATTGGAGTCCAAGCTATCAAACATTTGGGCGGCTCAATTAGGGCGCGCAGTGACGCTGGAGGACAACTTCTTCGATGTCGGCGGACATTCCTTGCTCGGTGCCCGATTGGTACGTGCACTCGAAGAGCACTTCGGCGTGCCGGTCCCCGTAGCGCTGCTGTTCGAGTATCCAACGATTTCAGAAATGAGTTCGCAGGTACGACGCATGCTCGCTTCTAAGCCGACCGCAGTATCTTTGATCGAAACCTTGCGCACCGCCTCTGCACCAACCCCATTGATCGGATTTCCACCCTTGGGCCACACTGCGTTATTTTTTCAGGAACTCGTCAATCAAGTCGAGCGCAGTTGGCCGGTGGTGTCGATCAGCGATCCCCACCTGAGTGAATCGTATACCTTTGACAGGTTCACTGCTCAGGTGGCTCAGGATCTGCTGGAGCAGTTTCCGGTCGGTCCTTATTGCCTGGCCGGCTTCTGCCTCGGCAGTCATTTTGCTTATGAAGTGGGCCGCAAGCTCGCGCTCAGCGGTCGACAAGTGGTGGTTGCCGTGATCGACGGTATCTGTCCGCAAGTCGGGTTAGCGAACCATTCGCAAATACCCACCTCATCGACCCAACTGCTTCGACGCATGTTTCGTTCGGCGCGCGCTCAGGGGATCAGCTATTTCCCGCGACGAATTCGTTCGGCCTGGCGTGAATGGCGTGATCCGGTGGTTCGCCGACAAATCCGCCTGCAGCGCCATTTGTTCGAAATGACCGAAACTTATCGCGCCGTACCCGGTCCGGTCCGAATCGTCTGTATCGAGAGTGAAGAATGTCGAATGAGCCGTCGATACGATACCCATCAGGGCTGGCAAGCCTTGGCTCAGAACGGCTTCGAGTCAATCGGGTTTACCGGCAGTGACCATCGCTCGGTGACATCGTCAAAGTCCAACTTTTCACCAGTAATCGCCAACGCTCTGCATGAGGCACTCGCCCGGTCGGCTCCACTCTGATCTTGACCTCTAATGTTTCAACAATTGAGCAAATAGAGTACCCACCAGACCGTCAAGACTGGTACTCGCGAGCACCTCGCTGACTCTGACCCGCAACTGCCAGTCGCGGCGTAACTGATTGACCAGTACCACCGCTGCCAACGAGTCGAGCCCCATTTCGATGAAGCCTCGATCCAGCTCAATCAGTTCGATCGTCATCCCGGAAAGCTCAGCGCACTTGTGCTGCAGGTAGCGCGACAATTCGACACGGCTTCGATTGGCCGGGGCAATCGCTGCTGCATTTACCTGAGGTGCCAAGGTCGCGCTCGAAGCGAGCGCTGACGTGGTCGCGTTATTGCTTTCCAACCGGACACGATCAATACGGCGCAGGCAAAATCCGACCAGCTTCGCGATCAAGCTGCCTGACTCCGAGTAGATACTTAGGTCCGCCAGCACGCTTTCGGGTTTGAGTTCCCGCATCCGGGCATGACACCACCAACTCGAAGAGCCGCTCATCGAATCCGAAACGACAAATTCATCAACCGAGAACGGGACATAAGTTACTTCATCTCGAACCAGATCTTCAGCCCGTTCAATCTCGGCGCAGCAATGTAATACCTGGCAAGCCGACTCGATCAGTCCGGGGTGTAATCGGTAATGCGCCGAATCGTTGACGGACGACGGACATCGGGTTAAACACAGCGACTCCTGATCACCGTGCCAGATCGACTCAATCCAGCGAAAGGCCGACCCGGTACCGCCTTGGTTCGCCCAAATCTTTGAATAAAAGTTCGTCCCACTGGTCCGAAATGGCAATTTCGCCTTGAGCGCTTCAAGATCAATTCCAGGCGGTGTTGGGTGCCGAGCACCGTTCACCGTGGCGGCTCGCCTTGCTTTGCACACAAGGTGGGATATCCATTCCGACTCGTACAGATCCACCGCAGCGGCGCTGCTCAGCACAACTTGCCAACCGGAAGTATCGGGACGAATGACAAGCTGGACATTGCGGCCGGCCGGGTCGGCCATCACCAGGGGCCGCAACAAGTGCAGTTCCTCGAAGTGAACGGGTTCGACCGCCGACAGCGTCGCACTGACTTGCGCCAGCATCGAAAAATGAGAGGCACCGGGAACCACTGGTATTCCGAATAACCGATGATCCTCGATAAAGTGCGGCGCTTGGGTACCGAACCACGACTCAAAGCGGATTTCGTCAGATCCGGGAAGCCGCATCCGGCTTCCGATCAGTGGATGTGCGCCTCGCTTGCTGGCGCCGCCCGAGTGGCGTTGTGTGGGTACCAATGTTTTGATGAAATCGAGATCGTTATGCCAAAACCGCTGACGATCAAATTGATACGAAGGCAGCGGCACTTGGGACAATTGCCGCCTGCGCTCAACCGTCTGCCCATCAACCGCCCGCCAATCAACCGAAGCGCCATGGGTGAACAAGCCGGCCAGCGAGTCGAACAGCGAATCATGATCATCAACGCCGCGCCGCAGGCTCGCAAACCAATGCG
>JANORY010000742.1:0-5342 GCA_031415535.1 Burkholderiales bacterium
GACCAGACGCCAAAGTCGCGGCCGGTGATCAGTTCCGAGCGATCCGTCAGTACCAGTTGGACATGTTTAGCCAGCTCGCTGCGCGCAATTCGCCCGCTGAATCCGGCCAGCGGATGACCGGCCGCCGCCACCAGCACCAGCCGAATCTCGCCCAGGCGTTCGCTGACCAAAGACGGAAAATCGACCGGCAGCGATGCCAGGATGCCGAGGCTGCAACGTCCGTCCAGCACCGGCTCATAGCCGGCTCCCAGGCCCTCTACATAGAGCCGCAGGGGTGTCAGTGGAAACCGGCTCGCGAACTCCTTGGCGGCTTGAGTGATCGCCGCCGTTGGGAAAAACACGTCGACGACCACCGACAGCTCAGCCTCCAGACCCGAAGCGATCAGTTTTGCGCGCGCCTTCAGCCGGTCGACATTGGCCACGATGCTGCGGGCATCGGCGAGTAGCAAAACGCCTTCCGGAGTCGATGCCCGCATCAACGCCGATCTGCTCAAAGGCAACTCTTACATGGACGAATTGTTCGCGGCCGACATCCTGGTGATCGGCGCGCCGATGTACAACTTTTCTATCCCGACGCCGCTCAAGGCGTGGATCGATCGCATTGCAATCGCCGGCAAGACGTTTCGCTACACGGCCAATGGCCCGGAAGGACTGCTGAAAAACAAAAAGGCGTTTATCGCATCGGCACGAGGTAGCGTTTATTCAGCCGGCAGCCCGGCGGCGGCCGTCGAACATCAGGAGAGCTACCTGATTGGTCTCTTGGCGTTTCTGGGTGTGACCGACGTAACGGTGGTACGGGCTGAGGGTGTTGCGATCAGTGCGGATGCCAAGCAAGCGGCGATCGCCGGGGCACTTGAGGATATTGCGGCAATGGGCGTCTGATCGGACATTTTCTCGGCGACCTTCATCGGCGCATAAAAGCCACCCGCTTGCTTGACGAATTCGCCCATATCCGGGCGCGCCGGATAGGTCTGCGCCTGGGCCGCCGGCACCGCAGACATTGCAAGCGCGGCCAGAAGTCTCTATGAAAGAATCAACGAAAACAGGGAGATTGAGCGCATCGGAATTTTCTTTCGGGTCAGACGGGCTCGGTCAGACGGGCTCGGTCAAATGGGTTCACCTTGAACCCGGTTACCGGCATGGTAGCAATGAGCTTGCTAGGCTCGTTTAACTGCGGCAGGTGCAAATTTGAGCAGTTGCAACAAGTCGCTCCGGACCGTCTCGTCAACGCAACCAAGATTGCGTTGCGAGTCGCCAATGCGGCGGATGCCGAAGCGGTGATCGCGAAGCAATGGAACAGCTTTGTCGATCTGCATTTTTACCCTCGGATTCAATTACCTGCCACGCTCACGCCGCCGTGAAACTCAGGCAGGTAATCGATGATCGCCTCGGTGTACTTTACATTGAAACTTGTTAAAGTTGATTCAACGGTATCGCAATATCCGTAATGACCACCTGATCCGCGAAACTGCCTCTCAGGCTTGCTTTGCCGGTAGGAAGTTTGACGCTGTACAGGCCCATCGCGCCTTCTGCCGTTTTGATTGACGCCAATGCCTGCACATCAGTGGTTACGCCATCGCGAATCTTGCTGTAAATGTCGAACCCGGCGACCTCCGAGGCGTTGACCCGCAACTTTCCGGTAGCCGCGAGCGTGCCGTCATTCGCCGGCGACTGAATCGCAATCTGATCGAGTGTCGAATCAAGCGCGTAGAGCGTCGTTGCCGTATCGGCATTCAGATCGTTATTGGTGTAAGCGGCACCGACAATGCCGAGCGCGTTCGGACCCCGTGTGCTGATCGGCGTGGCAGCCGGGTAGTTCACCGCACCGTCATTCAGCGTGATTCCGCCCGCATTGACATTGTGCCGCAAGTTCTGACCCTTGCTGCTGACGATGCGCAGCCGGTCCGCAGCCGGATTGAAGTCAACGCCGAACGCCGTACTGTCATCGAGCGCAACCGACAGTCGATTGACGAGTGTTGCGACTGCATTGCTCGTATCAATCTGATAGACCCCGCCTTTATTGCCGACGCCGTACAGCAAGCCGTTCTGAACCCGAAAGTCGATGCCGATCAGCGCAGTGTCGCCGCCCGATAAATTGGAGACAAAACCGATGTTGCGGGCTGCCTTGGGTGCATACTCGTTAAAACAAACCAGACGGTTGTCGCTGGTCAAGCCAACCACCTGCAGCGTTCGGAAGCGATTACCGTGACGGCTCGAGCTATTGTCTTCCTTACCGCTTTCACATTGGTCATTAGCGAGCCTGCCGCGCAGTATCTCGGCCAAACTGATCTCGCGAAAATCGTCGGATTCGTTGGATGATTCGGCCACCGCCGGTACGACGAGCGCGCCGGCAAGCAAAAAACCGGCGGAAATCTGAAACAGCTTCTTCATGGTTGTAATTCCTTAAAAGTTAGTTATCGGCGGGAGGACGTGGAGGTGGGTCGAGGCATTGTCGAACCCTCCTCGGAAACGCAAGATCGGAGCCTGCTTCAATCAGCAAGACTCCGAGGTCTCTGTACTACTACGCACAAACTCAAAAAAAGTATTCACTAGACTTTTTAATTTTCTGATCGTGCATCTGAAGCGGGCAATCAGACGTAATACATAAGTTGGCCGGCTCCGGTTCAACAAGTCGTTTTGCAGATCACAACATTGGAAGCGTTTGACTTGAAGCGTGTCGTGACAACGTCGAATCCCATCGAGAACTTCGACTATGAGACCACCCTCGAGGCGTGTGCGCGTGGTGAGCACGCCGCACTTCGCGCCATTTACGAACGCGATTCGCCCTGGCTGCTGGCCGTGGCCATGCGAATCGTGCGCGATCGCCACACAGCGCACGATATTCTCCAGGATGCGTTTTTGCAGATCTGGCTGCGCGCGGGCACGTATCAACGCTCGCTGGGGTCGGCACGCGGCTGGGTGTTTACGGTGGTTCGACACCGTGCGCTCGACGAGATTCGCCGCCTCGAGCGTGAGCAAACGGTTGCCGGCGATATCGATGAACCAAAGGGGCGCTACGCCGAGCTGAATGAACAGCTCGAGCCAAGTTCAGCCGACGCCGCCGTGCTCAAACAGTGCCTGGACCAACTCGACGCGCGCAAGCGCGAATGCATCATTTACGCGTTTGTAGAAGGCTATACCTACGAGGAAATCGCAAAGCGACTGGTGACCCCGGCGGGAACGGTCAAGTCGTGGATCCGGCGCGGCTTGATCTCGTTGAAGGCCTGTCTCTCATGATTCCTCACGACGCCAACGAGCGCAGTGCCAGCGCAGGCGAGTTTGTTCTGGGCACCTTGAGTGATCATGAACGCACCGAATTCGAACGGGCGGCCGCAGACGATCAGGATTTGCAGGCCGAGGTTTATGCCTGGCAGGACCGGCTACTTCATCTGACTGCTCGGGTTACTCCACAAACACCGGACGCCGGACTCTGGCCGCGCATTGAAATATTGCTGACGCCTTCGCGGGTCTTGGTAACTGAGATACCTGTCGAAGCGCCGGCGCGAGCCGTCACACCGCCCGCTAATGATGCGCTCTGGCAGCGGTTACGACGCTGGCAAATGGTCGCCGGCGGCGCGCTCGCGGCGGCGGTACTTCTCGCCAGTATCTTAGTTATGAAAACGCTCGTCCCGCCGCCGGAAACGGCGACCCGGTACTTGGCAGTACTGCAAGCGCCTAACGATGGCGCGACTGGCTGGGTTGTCGAAGTCAAATCCGGCAACCGGGTGCACCTTGTGCCAACCGGGGCTTCGCCAACCGTACCGGCAGGAAAAGCGGTGCAGTTCTGGACCAAGGCAGAGGACGCGGCAGTACCGACTTCGCTCGGGCTGATCCAGCCGGGCCGCCGCTCTGAGTTTGTCATGACCACACTACCCGCCGTCGGTGAGCGGCAATTGTTCGAACTGACGCTCGAGCCGGCCGGCGGCTCGACGATCGGCAAACCCACCGGACCAATTCTCTTTCTGGGACGGACGGTACGATTCTAGGACCTGCTGTTGGCCACCGGCAGCGGTCAAGTGAAGTCACAACAAACTGAACTCAAGCACCTCGTCACCATGAGCATCAACCGTATCGGTACTGCGCCAACCCAAATGGCGATAGAAGCCGTACGAACGAACCCTTGGATCGGACGAGCAGCCGAGGAATGGCTCGACATGGCCAGCGCTGCGAAGCGTCTCGACGACCCGATCGAGCAGGTGGCGACCAATGCCTTGATTTTCGAAGGCTGGGAGTAAGGCCAGCACAACAACCTCGCCAGAATTGATGCGCCCGAAGCAATGGCCGACCATTCGGCCGGCCAAGCGACAAATGATGCCGGGAAGTAATCTTGTCTGGATGTCATGGGCCCAGGATTCGACACTGATTCCCAGCGACCTCAGGCGCTCCTCGGAAACGGCATTTTCCCGCGTCAGCGCGCGCAAGCGGACGCACTCGCGTGCGTCGCCGGGAACGGCGGGCCCGAATTCGAACGCCTCATGCTGGGGGTTACTTATTGAACCGAGCTCGCATCAGGCACCGAGCTGCCGCAGTTCATCAAGGATGAGTTCGATGCGTTCCTCGAATGCGGCATCCTGGCGCACGGGTTTTTGCGCTTGCGTTGCGGCCACTGTGGCCACGACAAGCTGGTGGCGTTCTCCGTGTGGCTTTTGCCCGTCTTGCGGCGCACGACGTATGGCGCAGACAGCCGCGCATTTGGTCGATCATGCCTTCCCGCGAGTACCGGTTCGCCAGTGGGTGCTGTCACTGCCGATTCCGCTGCGTCTGCTGCTGGCTGCGCAACCGCAGTTGCTCACGCCCATCCTGCAGGTCGTACACCGGGTAATCACCCGTTTTCTGCTGGATCAAGCGGGCCTGAAGGGTGCCGAAGCCGACAGCGGCGCGGTGACGCTGATCCAGCGTTTTGGCTCCGACATAACTTGCAAGCAAGTTAGTCTGCACCGCAACTTCGTTGTGGTTCGGCCGCCAATCTCAATATTCACCTGCACTGCCTGGTCTTGGACGGCGTTTATCGACGCAGCACCGGCGGCGAGCCACAGTTCGTGCAGGTGACTGCGCCGACCGATGAAGCGGTGCAGGCGGTATTGCATCAGATCGTCAGGCGGATGATGAAGCTGCTCACGCGCCGGTCAGAAAGTGCTGACCTTGCAGGGTACAAAGCCGAGCGCGGCGCACTTCAAACAGAACCTGTGCGCCAACCTGGAAGGCTTTAGCCTGCACACCGGGGTGCGCTGCGCCGCCGACCAGCGCAAGACGCTGGAGCGACTGTGCCGTTCCATCACCCGCCCGGCGCTGGCCAACGAGCGGGTGCGGCGTAACGCCGCCGGTCAAGTGGTGCTGACGCT
>JANORY010000743.1:0-2050 GCA_031415535.1 Burkholderiales bacterium
ACGGTGGCAGCCGCCGAGTCGGCGATCGGCCTGGCGATTCTGGTGGTGTTGTTCCGCAGTCTTGACACGGTCAATGTCGAAGACCTCGACAGCTTGAAGGTCTTGCCGTCCAGAACTTCGCGCAACACTGTGACGGAGGCCACGAACGACACCAGCACGCCGAGAATGGTGGCCGTGTGCGACAGCGTGCGGCCGATCTTCTGGCCAAAGAAGCCGGCAAGGATGGCACCAACCAAAGGAGCGAACGCCGCCAGCAGATAGGTTGTCGACATTGCTGCTAGCCCTTCAAGCTGTCGAGGTCTTCGACATTGACCGTGTCAAGACTGCGGAACAACACCACCAGAATCGCCAGGCCGATCGCCGACTCGGCGGCTGCCACCGTCAGAATAAAGAACACAAACACCTGGCCGGCGGCGTCGCCCAAGAAATGCGAGAAGGCGACGAAGTTCAGGTTGACCGCCAGCAACATCAGTTCGATCGACATCAGAATAATGATGATGTTGCGCCGGTTCAGAAAAATGCCAACCACGCTGATGGCGAACAGCACGGCCCCGAGCAGCAAGTAATGCGCCAGGGTCAGGCCACCGATCATTTGGCGGCTCCGGGGGTAGGCGGCGCCGTAGCAGTTGGCACTGCAGCCGTTGGCACCGACACCGAAGGCACCCGCGCCTGCGAATCCACTTTCACGATCCGGATCCGATCGCCACTCTTGGTACGTACCGCCGCCGTTGGATCGTTGTAACGCGTGTCCTTGCGCTTGCGCAAAGTCAACGCAATCGCCGAAACAATGGCGACCAGCAACAGCACCGCTGCGATCTCGAACGGGTACACATACTGGGTGTAAATCAGATTACCGAGCACCTTGGTGTTGCTGTAGTTGGCCGGCACGGCTGGTGCATCGGCCACGCGCACCGTGTTGAAGTTGTGCCAGAGCACAAAGAACAGCTCGACCATGACCACCGAGCCTACGATGCCAGCGACCGAGAAATGTTTCCAGAATCCAGCGCGCACCTTGTCGAGGTCAATGTCGAGCATCATGACCACAAACAGGAACAGCACCATGACGGCACCGACATAAACCAGCACCAGGGTAATGGCCAGGAACTCGGCCTTCAGCAGCATCCAGATGCAGGCGGTCGAAAAGAAACTCAGGACCAGCCAGAGCGCCGCATGCACGGGGTTGCGTACGGTGATGACCAGTCCGGCGGCGACGACGGTGACCAGCGCGAACGCGAAGAACAAAAAGGTTTTGGGATCCATGTTTTAGCGGTATTGGGCGTCGGTCTCGCGGCTGGCGGCGATTTCTTTTTCGTAGCGGTCACCGACCGCCAACAGCATTTCCTTGGTGAAGTACAAGTCGCCGCGACGCTCACCGTGATATTCATGGATATGCGTCTCGACGATCGAGTCGACCGGGCAGGACTCTTCGCAGAAACCGCAGAAAATACATTTGGTCAGATCGATATCGTAGCGCGTGGTGCGGCGCGTGCCGTCGGCGCGCACCTCCGACTCGATCGTGATCGCCAGCGCTGGGCAGACCGCTTCGCACAGCTTGCAGGCAATGCAGCGCTCTTCGCCATTCGGATATCGGCGCAGGGCATGCAGGCCGCGAAAGCGCGGTGACATCGGCGTCTTTTCCTCCGGATACAGCACGGTGATCTTGCGCGCGAAAAAATACCGGCCAGTGAGCTTCAGGCCTTTGAGCATTTCCAGCAACATGAAGCTGGACAGAAAATCCTTGACGGCTTGCACTAGTTCAACTTCCAGTTATGTGCGGGGCAGGACACTAACTTAACTTCCAGATGTTCCAGGGGGTTTGGATCCAGATCGCAATCACAACCAACCAAACCAGGGTGACGGGAATAAAAATCTTCCAGCCCAGGCGCATGATCTGATCGTAGCGGTAACGCGGAAACGAAGCCCTGAACCAGACGAACAGTGAGACGATGAAAAAGGTCTTGATCCAGAGCCAGAAGAATCCGGGTATCCAGTTCAGCAGCCAGTGATCAATCGGCGATTGCCAGCCGCCGAAGAACATGATCGCGGCCAG
>JANORY010000744.1:0-1886 GCA_031415535.1 Burkholderiales bacterium
CCGACCAGGCTGATCAGGCTCACCAGCAGGAACCCCAGATGGTTCGCCAACGCGCCTACCTGCGCCCGAAACGACAAGCGTTGCGCCGGTGTTTCGCCGCGCTGTTCAGTGGCGAAGTCGCGCGTCTCCGGAATGACATACCAAGCCAGCAGGCAACCGATCACGCTGGCCGCTGCGTACACGTAAAACGGCGCAGCCAGACCAACATACTCGGCGAGCAAGCCGCCGGGCAAGGGACCGATGCCAAAGGCAAACAGGAATACGCCCTGATAGGTCGCCATCATGCGACCACGCCGCTCGGGCGGGCTGATATCGGCGAGGATGACCGCACCCATCGTTAGTACCATCGCGGCCCCGGCACCCGATACAAATCGCGCCACCAGAAACTCGGCATAGTGGTTGGCCAGCGCACACCACAGATTACCGAGGGCCGAGATGGCACCGCCAAGGGCGAGTGTCGGTCGACGACCGATTCCGTCGGCGAGCCGGCCACACGGGATGGCGAGCGCGAAGCGCGCCAGGCCGTAGACGGCAATGGTCAGGCCGATTGCTGAGACCGATACGCCGAACGACTTGGCGTAGAGCGGCAACACCGGCACCACGGCACCGAAACCGAGTTGCGTCACGGCGATAATGACGCACATCCACCACAAGACCCGGTTCGCCTGAAGTTCTGAGGAATCGATTTGCGAGCGATCGGGACGAGCGGGCAATGACGGACGCGACATTGCGGCGATTGTAGTTGTCAACTTTCGCCGATCCGCTTGCAGAAGGCCTTAAAGGACCGCATGCTGAAAGGACGACATGCTGAAAGGACGATAGGCTGAAAGTGCAGCGTACTTAAAACGTCAGCAGGTCGATTTACGCAAGGTAATATTCTCACCACGCCTTAATCCGGAAAGTAACAGAAGGCCGCATCTATGCGGCTATGGAGACTCAACACATGATGAAGTTTTTGACCTCTGCGGTCCTCGGCCTGCTGTGCCTAAGCGCTTCGGCGCAGACCTATCCGAGTAAACCGATCCGCCTAGTGGTGCCGTTTCCAGCCGGTTCGGCGACCGACACCATAGCGCGGGTGTTTGGTGCTGCGGTATCGACCTCGATCGGGCAAACCGTCGTGGTCGAGAACAAAGCCGGTGCCGATGGCGCAATTGCTGGCGCTGAGGTTGCCCGCGCAGCCCCGGATGGCTACACCTTGCTAATGGCCACCAATAGCCCCATGTCGGCGGCACCGGCCATGAAAAAAGTGCCGCCTTATGACCCGGTGAATGACTTCACGCCGATCACCGATATCGGTCGCTACACATTTTTCATCGTCGCCCATCCGAGTGTGCCAGCCAACACCGTTGCCGAACTGATTCAGTACGCCAAAGCCAATCCGGACAAGCTTAGTTACGCAACCGGCAATACCACCGGCATTGTTTCGTTCGCGCAACTGACCGCGCTGACCGGCACAAAAATGGTCCAGGTTCCCTACAAAGGTGAACCCCAGGCGCTCACCGACGTCATTGCCGGTCGGGTGCAATTGATGATCGTATCAGCCGGAACGTCGGTACCTCATATCCGCGACGGACGCTTAAAAGCGCTGGCCGTGACCTTGCCCAAGCGCAGCCCGATTCTGCCGAACGTACCGACCATTGCCGAAGCGGGTGTACCGCAATTTTCGCTGACCTCATGGGCCGCGTTATTTGCACCGGCCAAGTTGCCGCGCGAAATCGTGGCGCGCCTCAACAAGGAATTCACCGCCGCCATGAGTAAACCCGAAGTACAGGCTGCGATGGAAAAACAGGCCTTCGAGATGATTGGCTCGACCCCTGAAAAATTGGCCCTATGGGTCAAGGATCAGTACGAGGTATACCGCACCGTGCTGAAGGCGGCCGGGATCG
>JANORY010000745.1:0-1316 GCA_031415535.1 Burkholderiales bacterium
GCACAGAAGATCAAGATTGCGCTGCGCGAAAAAGGCCTGCCCTTCGAGGCCAGAACGCCTGAGGACCTGGGCACCGGAAAAGTCGACGGCCCGCTGGCTAAGGTGAACCCGCGCATCGAAGTGCCGGTGCTTATCGACGAGTCCGATGTGCGGATCTTTGAGTCCACGATCATCCTCGAGTACATCGAGGACCGCTGGCCGGAACCGCGCTTGCTGCCGCGTGATCCAGCCGCTCGTGCGTTCGCGCGCGAGACCGAGGAAATCTGCGACACCCAGTATGAGGCGCTTAACTGGGGCTGGGGCGAGGTGCTCTGGTTTCGCCGCGCCGAAGGTGAACTCGCACGCAAACTCGAAGGCGAAGTGCGGCGCCAGACCTACCTGATGCAAGACTGGCTGGCGGCGCGATTAGGCGACGCTAACTGGTTTGGTGGTGAGCAATTCGGCTGGGCCGATGCGGCAGCGGCACCTATGGTCAATCGTTCGGTGCACTATGGTTTTGCGCCGCCTGCCGGTAGCGCGCTTTCGCGCTGGCATTCGCGAATTCGTGAGCGCGCTTCGGTGGCGCAGACCTTTGCCGAGTTCGATCAGGCTCTGAAGATGATGGGCGCCAACCCGGATCGATATCGCGGCACTGGCGCCAAGCGCGAGTATCGCGACCACCGCCTCGAGTGGATGATCAAGTCCGGCGGTGTGGAGGTGGTGCTGGCAGGGTTGCGCGATGGCAATATTCGGTTTACCTGGCCGGGGAGTCAAGGCGTCTGATCCGGCCACTTGCAGTCAGGCCGTGGTGCAGCCTCTGCCGGTCACATCTACCCGCATATACAGCCGATTGCCGTCTTCATCCTGCACGAGGACGTGCGTGACGTCAGACCAGGGGCTGGGCGCTCCGAGCGGCATGCAATCGCCGTCACCTTGAAAAGTCGAATTCAGCAGTTGCACGCTGATGCTGGTCCGCGGTCCGACATTTCCGGACGGTGCATCGAATCGGAATCCGACCATGCCGTAGCGTGTGCCGGCGTTCCGGGTGGAGTCAGGACAGTTCGTATCGCTGTTCAGATTTCGAGTCGGGGAAACTCTGCACACCACCAAGCTCGCGGTCAGTGAGCGCAAGTAGCTGGCCTCAGTTTCGACGCTGAACTGATACGACAATGGCGTGGTCGGGCAGGTCGGACTCAAGCAAATTATGGTGAACGCCGAGGCGTTATAGCGCAACCCGCCGTTCTCGGCGCAATTCTCTTCAAAGCTTATGGGCGAATTCAAAATTCTGCCGTGGCGCGAGTTTTCTTGAAGACAATCATCGAATCTCTCCTCAGGTC
>JANORY010000746.1:0-1210 GCA_031415535.1 Burkholderiales bacterium
CTTCCAAAAAGTGCGGGCCTCGCAAATGGAGGTGATGCCGTTTTTCGCCATTTCCGGCAGGCCGAATTCGGTCAGTCCCTTGTAATCCTTCGCCGCTTTATCGGCGGACGGCGCGAGGGCTTTTTCAAAAAAATGGGCCGCCTCGTTGTCGAGATGCAGCCGCCCGAACGCGTCGCCGAGATGCACCATTGCGCCCGGCACGGCCTGCCAATCGCCCGCCACTTCGTGCATTCCAATTGCTTTTTGGAGGTGGGCAATGGCCTGCCGGAGGTCGCCTTTTGCAAAAAAAATCAGGCCCAATCCGCCCCAGCATTTGGCCTCGGCGCGGGCCTCGCCAAATTGAACAAGCACGGGCAGAGCCGCCCGAAAAAGCGGTTCGGCATCCTCAATTTTGCCCCCGTCAAAGAGAGCGGTCGCCAGATTTTGTTTGACCAATGCGGCAAAATGCGGGTTTTCGAGCCGGTTTTCGGCAATTTCGAGTGCTTCCGACTCGGCTTCGATGGCCGCGTGCGGTCGGTCGCACAGGTTCGCGGCATTGCCAAGCGCGACGAGACTTTGAAAAAGCAGGTGCGGATTTTCCATCTTTCGAGCCTGTTCGACGGCCTCGCGGGCAGTCAGTTCGGCGGCTTCCAACTGCTCGTTTGCGGCCTGGGCGTTGGCGATATTGATGAGCGCGCTGATGGCCTCGGCGGTTTGACCATTTGCCCGATGTTCGGCGAGGGCTTCCCGAAAAAACCGCTCGGCGAGCGCGGGTTTTTGCATCAAAAAATGGCAGATGCCGAGGTTGTTTTTGGCCTGCGCCCGAAAAAGTGGCTGCCGTTCGGCGACGGGGTCGCGGAGCAGTTTTCGGAACGTGCGGGCGGCTTTTTCATACTCGCCGAGGGCCTGTTCGGCGGTGGCGATATTGGCGAGCGTGGTAAACTTCCCATCGGCCACGTTGAGTTTTTGGTAAAGTCGGGCAGCCCGTCGGCTCCATTTTTTGCAGGCCGGGTAATCACCCGTTTGATGCGCCGCCGCGCCGAGGAGGTTGAGGGCATGGGCTTTTTCGAGGCCGTCGGGGAGATTTTTGACGAGGGCGAGGGCGAGTTTGGTGGCCTCGGCGGCATCGCCTTTTCGGAGGGCGAGGGCGGCTTTTTGGTAGTCTGGAGGGAGAGTTCGTTCCGAATTCCGAGGTTTAGCCTGTTGCATTTCCTGTTATGGATTTTCATTT
>JANORY010000747.1:0-3115 GCA_031415535.1 Burkholderiales bacterium
GCGCGACGGCGTGGTCGACATGGTCTACACACCGTGCGCGTTTTATGCGGCCACCGTGCCCGAATGTGATGCCGTTTCGGCGTCGTCGATCGACGGTCCGGTGGCGCGCAAAAATGGTGCTTACGATGCACTCAAACAGGCACATCTGCGCCGCATGGGCGTTTATTACCTGGGCTGGATGGACAGCGGCATTCGCTTTCATCTGTGGTCCTCGAAGCCACCCAAGCTGGATGCACAAGGCAATCTCGACGTCAAAGGCGTCAAGATGCGCGGCAACCCGATCTACAACGCGTTCCTGACCAACTACCTGGGTACTCAGGTCATCAATCTGCCGTCGACCGACCTGTACACGGCACTTGAGCGCGGCACGGTGGATTTCACCGGCTGGACCGAAATCGGTCTGATGGATGCCAACTGGGACAAATTCCTCAAGTACCGGGTCGATCCGAAGTTTTTCTCGACCGATCTGGGTGTGATCATCAACATCAAGAAGTGGAATTCCTTGTCGCCAAAGAGTCGTGAAATCCTTGAGCGTGTCGCCATTGAGCATGAGGCAGGTAGCGTCAAGGCGCTCAGCGCACTGCGTGATCTCGAGTTCATCGAACTTGAGAAACGCGGCATGAAAGTGGTGGCGCTTGCGCCCGATGCACAGAAAAAATTCGTTGACGGCGCGCGCGCCGCGTCGTTTACGCGCATGAAAGAGCGCATGGACAAAAGTGGCGATGCTCGGCTGTACGAATCGGTGGTCAAGCTGTTCGCGCCTGACAAGAAACAGTGAAATCTGAAGTCGCGAAATCAGCCCTGAAGGTTTATGACGGGCTGATTTACGGCATGGCCTGGTTGGCCGGTGCCCTCATGGCCTTCATGTTTCTAGCGATTGTCATCGATGTGCTGTTGCGCAACCTTGGGCTGCAAAGCTCTGCGCATTTATTCACCTTCACCGAGTATGCGCTGCTGATGACGCCGTGTTTCGGCGCGCCCTGGCTGGTGCGCGAGAAGGGCCATGTGTTCGTCGAGATCGGCCTGAATGCGCTGTCTGAAGTATGGCGACGCCGTGCGCTGATTGGCATCGGCATTGCCTGCATTCTGGTCTGTCTCATCATGGCCTGGTTCGGCTTTGAAGTGACCTTGCGTAACTTCATGCTCAACGACAAGGACGTCCGTTCGTTCGATGCGCCGCGCTGGCTGCTGGTGGTCTGCATACCGATTTCATTCTTCTTCATGGCAACCGAATTCCTGCGTCACCTGTTGCGGCGTGAGGATTTCCTCGGCTCGATGGCGCCGTCCGCTTAAGCTCGCCAATGACCATGGATTGGTATGTAGCGGCGATCATTCTGTTTGGCCTGTCGGTCGTCTTTATGATGACTGGCCTGCCGGTGGCAATCGCGTTTTTCGCGACCAACATCGTCGCCGCCCTGCTGTTCATGGGCGGCACCAGCGGCATCAACCAGGTGATCAACAACGGCTTCGGTGCCATGACCAGTTTCGCGCTGGTGCCGATTCCGATGTTTCTGCTCATGGGCGAATTGTTTTTCCACACCCAGTTGGCAACCCGCTTCTTCAACGCCACCGACAAGTTGCTCGGCAATGTTCCCGGCCGCCTGGCCTATGTGACTTTGCTGGGTGGCACCGCCTTCGCCGGTCCGGCCGGCTCAAGCATGGGTTCTTGCGCATTGCTTGGCACACTGATGGTGCCCGAGATGATCAAGCGCGGCTACAACAAGTATCTGTCGATGGGCCCTATCATGGGCGTCGGCGGCCTCGCGGTCATCATTCCGCCCTCGGCACTCACCGTCCTCTTGGCCACCCTGGGTCAGACCGATGTTGGCGATCTGCTGTTGGCTGGCGTGATCCCCGGCATCGTATTGGCTTGCATGTACGGCCTCTTGATCTACGGCTGGGTGAAGGTCGACCCAAGCGCTGCGCCGCAGTACTTCGTCGAACCGACACCGACCCGCGAAAAGTGGCGACTGTTCTGGGTCGACATCGTGCCGATGATTGGCGTCATTATCTTTTCGGTGATCATCATGCTGGTCGGCTGGGCGACACCGACCGAATCGGCCGCGCTCGGCGCACTGTCCGTCATGGTTCTGGCCGCCTGTTACCGCACCTTGAACTGGCAGGCGTTTCGAAAGTCGGTCGAAGGCGCGCTGCGAGTCACGATCATGTCGTTTCTGATCATCTTCGGCTCGGCCACCTTCGCACAATTGTTAGCCTTCACTGGTGCCTCAAGCGGCCTGATCAAATTCTTCCTGAGCTTCAATTTGACGCCGATGGAGTTGCTCTGGGTCATGCTCGGCATCATCTTGTTTCTGGGCTGCTTCATGGACCAGTTATCCATGATGCTGCTGACCGCACCGATTTTCTTTCCGCTCGCCAAAGCGCTCGGTTTCGATCTGACCTGGTTCGGCCTAATCATGTTACTAGCGCTCGAGATCGGCTACACCACGCCGCCGTTCGGGCTGCTGCTGTTTGTCATGAAGGGCGTTGCGCCGCCGGGTACCAGCATGATGGATGTCTACAAATCAGCGCTGCCGTTTATTGCCTGCTCGATGTTGTTGATTCTGATGATCATTCTGTTTCCATCACTGGCGACCTGGTTGCCGAACGCCTCGCACTGAAGAGCTTCTTGACTGATCTCTCACATCACACGCCGATGATGCAGCAGTACCTGCGCATCAAGGCCGAGTACCCGAGCCTGCTGGTGTTCTACCGGATGGGTGACTTCTACGAGCTGTTTTTCGCAGATGCCGAACGCGCCGTGAAGTTGCTGGGCATTACGCTGACCCGGCGCGGTGCCTCGAACGGTGAGCCGATCAAGATGGCCGGTGTGCCAGTCAACTCGCTCGAAGGTTATCTGGCGCGTCTGGTTCGGGTCGGTGAATCGGTCGCGATCTGCGAGCAGATTGGTGACCCGGCGACCAGCAAGGGTCCGGTCGAGCGCAAGGTTACGCGGGTCGTCACGCCGGGCACGCTGACCGACGCGCAGTTGCTGCCGGAACGTGAAGACCGGTTGCTGGTGGCCATGGTCGCCCGGAAGTCAAAAATCGGTCTCGCCTGGATGTCGGTCGCCACCGGCGAGTTCTGGGTCTGCGAACCGGCCGCTGGAACACTG
>JANORY010000748.1:0-2117 GCA_031415535.1 Burkholderiales bacterium
TGCGCCGTTGGATCGGGTTAGGCCCTTGTATAAGTGTAATGATTGCACTATTGTGAGGAATGCCTCGGCTTATTCGCTTCGCTAATTCTGAAATTGCAATGTACTTTGCCGATCACAATCCGCCACATTTTCACGTGCTAAGTCGCGATGGAGACGTAGCATGAGCCTTGGCAAGATTAGCGCCGTTTCGATCGCAGGCGCGAGTGTGCTGGCGATTGAATGGGACGACGGAAAGTGTTCCCGGATTGACTTGAGCGCAATGATCGCCACTCACAAAGCGCTTGCTCCACTGGCCGATCAGAAGCAATTTTCCGATGTCAAGGTCTCGGCCGATGGCTGGTCAATTGAATGGCCATGTGGGATCGATTTCGGGACAACGCAGTTGCAACGCTGGGCCGACGCCCTGTCTTCAACGTCAGAACGACTTGGTCGAAGGCGTAGCATTACTCGATAACAGGCTGTTTATCGTCGGTGTGATTGATTCGGGCAATCGGAATGCGGATGTCGAGACAATCGGCGAGTTGAACGAGCGTATCGAAGCGACGAGCGGGTCGATCGGGGCTCCTGCCGATCGGTGACGGCGTGACGCTGGTTTGCCGGCGGTAATGGTGGAGAATACCTCGCGCAAACTGGCCAGACACTTCAAGTCGCCTTCGCGGCTTTTTTTAACAGCTCCAGACCGCGCTCGACTTTTCCCGCACCTCGCGCTGCTCGTAGCCGAAAACGTACCTCCGCGTCATGTTCGACCAACAACATCGTTGTCATCTCGTCGATCAACGCGTTCAAGGTGGTACCTCGACTTTGAGCCAGCGCGCGCAGCCGCGCGTGCTTTTCATCGGGCAGCCGTACTGTCAAGGCACTCATTAAGGAAACTCCTTCAATAGTTGCGCTGGGGTCAATATCAAAACTTGCGGAAACAAAAGCTGGGCCTGAGCGAAATCGCGAACATTGCGCGTCACAATGCATTTCGCGTTGCCAGCGACCGCCAACTCCATCAAGTGATCGTCCCCTTCGTCACGCAAATTGGGGCGCCATTGGTAATAGACCCGAATCGAGTCGCAGCCGGACAAAAAGATTTCAAATAGTTCGTTGCGTTCTTTGGCACCCAAACGCGACTTATCAAACACGCGCGTTCGCGAAAGCACATCTTCGTACTCAGCGAACAAAGCGTTTCCAAAGAGGGCGATATGCCGGCCTTCAATGCAACTCGCGATGACCTGATTTGCAGCGCCCGCAGTCAGACACGCGCCAACAAAGATGTTGGTATCGACAACAATTCGCATGACTCGAAGAATAGTTCAAGTTGTTTATGGTGTCAAATATGCAACCAAGACTGTGTAGCCAACATTAGCAGACACGCGGTCTCGCGGTAGGTGAATTTTTTTGTCAAATAGATGAGTAATTCGGTGATTTCAGTGGCGCTCAATCGGAGGCTAGGAAATTTAAACCCAGTTTTCGCACTTGCGTTGCCGGGCGATATCGGCAAACTTGGTGGCTGTCAGTCGTCTCGACCTGCTGATCAAGGGACACTAGCGCCTGCGTCAGGCGTTCAAACGAGACATTCTGGAGTTTGTAGCGACGAACGATTGCCTTTTACTTATCAAGCGAGCAACCCGTGCCGAAAACCGTCATGCTTGCAACGATTGGTTCCAGACGTTTGCAAGCGACTTGAGGTACGGCGGCACGATCGTGCGCGGCGCGATTCGAAATCTTCGGTGTCGACCGCGTCGGTGGCGGTCGCAAAGCGCGCATCGCCTAAGGCCAAGAGAACAGATTAGGCCAACAGATGCCCTTCTGGCTGATGCCCTGCTCCGCCCGCCGATGCTATCGTCAGGACACTTGACCTCTATGGCGGTTTCACCATATTATGGAACTTATCTTATCCGAGCCTAAACGAGTCGATTGGATCGGCTCCAGTTATAAGGATTTCAAAGCCTTCCCGGACGAGGTACAGGACCACATGGGATTCGCGCTACATTTGGCGCAAATCGGCGGCAAACACGAAGACACGAAACCTTTGAAGGGTTTTGGCGGAACCGGAGTACTCGAGATTGTTTCTGATCATGTGGGCGACACTTTCCGTGCCGTCTACACGGTGAAGTTTGCCTCCGTAATTT
>JANORY010000749.1:0-2450 GCA_031415535.1 Burkholderiales bacterium
GTTTCGGTGTTGTTCACCGAAACCGATGAAATGCTGAAGATTCGCGTCATCAACGTCACCAAGGACGATCTGCGAAAAACGTTGAAGCGCTACAAGGGCACCAACTGGGATCAAAGCCCGCTTTTCAAGCAAGTCTATGAAGCCGAGTACGGCCAGTTTGGCGGCGAACCTTTTGGCTGCCTGGTCGGCGACTTTTTCTTCGACCACGGCCCGCAAGATGTCGAGATGCTCGGAGAAATGGCCAAGATCGGCTCGGCCGCGCATTGTCCGTTCATCGCCGGAGCATCGCCAACCATCATGCAAATGGACAGTTGGCAGGAACTCTCGAATCCGCGTGACTTGACCAAGGTCTTCACCACGCCGGAGTACGCCGCTTGGCGCACCCTAAGAGACTCAGAAGATGCGCAGTACCTGGGACTGGCCATGCCGCGCTTCCTGTCGCGACTGCCTTATGGCCAGAAGACCAATCCGGTTGAGGGTTTTGCTTTTGAGGAAGAAACTGGCGGCGGAGATCATTCGAAATACGGTTGGTCTAATTCTGCCTATGCAATGGCAACCAACATCACGCGTGCGTTTAAGTCCTACGGTTGGTGTACCCAGATCCGGGGTATTGAATCGGGCGGTGCCGTAGCGAATTTGCCGGTGCATACTTTCCCCACCGACGACGGCGGTGTCGACATGAAATGCCCGACCGAGATCGCGATTTCAGATCGTCGGGAGGCTGAGCTGGCGAAGAACGGCTTCATGCCGCTGATTCACAAAAAGAACTCCGACTTCGCGGCCTTCATTGGCGCACAGTCGGTTCACAAACCTGCTGAGTACGATGATCCTGACGCCACCGCCAATGCCAATCTGGGGGCGCGCTTGCCGTATCTGTTTGCGGTCTGTCGCTTTGCACATTATCTGAAGTGCATCGTCCGCGACAAGGTCGGATCGTTCAAGGAGCGCTCCGACATGCAGCGCTGGTTAAACGATTGGATCATGAACTATGTCGATGGTGACCCGAGCATCTCGTCCGATGAAACCAAGGCCAAGCGACCACTCGCAGCCGCTGAGGTGATTGTCGAAGACGTTGAAGGCAATCCGGGGTATTACTCGTCGAAGTTTTATCTGCGGCCGCACTATCAACTGGAGGGCTTGACGATTTCGCTGCGTTTGGTGTCGAAGTTGCCCTCGCAGCGGGCGGCATGATTGCGGCACTACCCTGTTTCCGTTATCGATATTGAAGTACCACTTTTGAAGTACTACTTCAGCACGATTGAGCCGAGTGTAATAAGGGAATACAGTTCATCTACGGTCTGACTTGGACCTAACCACACAACGGAGCACAAAATGGCACTTACCGACTTTTTCCTGAAAATTGAAGGCGTCAAAGGCGAAAGCGCTGATGCCAAACATAAAGATGAAATAGACCTGCAAAGCTGGAGCTGGGGCGAGAGTAATTCGGGTGGGCACGCCACCGGCGGCGGCGGCGGCACCGGCAAAGTTTCAATGCAAGACTTTCACTTCACAATGAATGCGAGCAAGGCTTCGCCGCCGATCATGCTGGCCTGCGCTACTGGCGAACACTTCAAGAAAGCTGAGTTAGTGATTCGAAAGGCTGGCAAGGAACAGCAGGAGTACATGAAATACACGTTCAGCGATTGTCTGATCAGTTCCTACCAGACCGGCGGGTCAGGTGGCTCAGGCGTAGTCCCGATCGAGCAGGTTTCGATTAACTTCAGCAAGATTGAATTCGAATACAAGCCGCAAAAGGCCGACGGTACGCTCGATGCTCCGATCAAGTCGGGTTGGGATCTAAAAGCGAACAAGAAGGTGTGACGTGGCCGACTGTTTCATCAAGCTCGAGCAGGTCAACGGCGAAGCACAGGACCAGGATTTTAAAGGTTACATCCAGGTTGAGTCGTGGCAATGGGGCGTCGCACAGCGCTCCGTTTTTTCTGCCGGCACGTCGGTCAAAACTGCCGGCGTGGCTCAAGTCAACAATCTGACTTTTGTACATCAAGCCGACAGCGCCGCAGCGGGTTTGATGACCCGCTGCGTCCGAAATACACCGGTCCCGACGGCAACGCTGATCATGCGACGTGCGGGCGGCAGCGCTCAGAAGTATTTGACGATCAACCTGGAAAAAGTGCGCATCATGAGTGTCGATCTGGTTCATGATGATCTGAACGTCATTCCTTCCGTACAGGTGGTGCTGAGCTTTGACCGCGCCATTCTCGAGTACGCCCCGCAGTCCGAAAAAGGTGCCGACAAGAGTGGCCGCTCGACGTTTGATTGGCGACGAATAGACGAATAGACGAATCGAAGAAGTTCAGGAAAACATTGCTATGGCGCTGATCGAAGGAACCCTCGCTGAAATGATGTCCAAGGTGACGGCGGCTGTGAAATCACGGCCCGCCGACGCCTCGGTGCGCATGCAGTTGTTCCGCTTGTTGGCCGTGACCGGG
>JANORY010000750.1:0-1459 GCA_031415535.1 Burkholderiales bacterium
GAGACTACTTCGCTCCAATCATGAATGGTTCCGAATTGCATCGACGCGACGTGTTCCGCTGACGCAGTGGCCTGCGGCGAAAACGACGCAATGGGCCGACCGCTGCGTTGATCCAACACGGCGAGGTGAAGTTCGCCGTGACCGATCAACAGATCCGAGAGCGTGTGCGTGTTCGATTCGAGAGCGCTGATCGAATCAATTTCGGCAAATGTATGGCGAACCAGATCGCGCTTGCCGGCCAGTTGATGCGCCGCGCGGTTGTTTAGCTCGCGGGCGAGCGACCAGTACCCGAAGGCTGACACGAGGATCGCGGCGAAAATGCCGTATAACGTCGTCAGAACCGCAAGGCGCAGCGCAAGCGAGGAATCGAGTAGTTCCGCAACGCGTTCCTGCCGAGTCATCGGTCGAGCCGTTCCTCGAGGCAATAACCCACACCGCGCACCGTATGGATGAGCTTCGATTCGAATCCATCGTCAATCTTCGCACGCAAGCGCCGAATTGCTACATCGACTACGTTGGTTTCAGAATCGAAGTGAATATCCCAAACCTTGGATGCAATTTCTGTGCGCGACAATACGTCGCCGGCGCGCTGTACGAGCAAAGTCAACAGCGCGAATTCCTTTGCCGTCAGATCCATACGCCGATCCGATCGAGTCGCTCGATGGCGCACCGAGTCGACCTCAAGGCCAGCAATGCGTAGCACGGTGTCGAAGGGCGGCGGCGCTCCGCGCCTGAGTAGGGCGCGCACCCGTGCCAGCAGTTCCGGAAACTGGAAAGGCTTGACCAGGTAGTCATCTGCACCGAGTTCGAATCCGCGCACCTTGTCGTCAGTTTGTCCACGAGCGGTCAGCATCAAGACCGGGATTTTCTTGGCTGTGCGCAGTCCCGAAAGCACGGCAAACCCGTCTACGCCTGGCAGCATGACGTCGAGGATCACCAGCTCATGATCACCGTTCAACGCTTCATGCAGTCCGTCAGCACCGTTGTGTGCAACCTCCACGGTGTAACCGTGCTCGGTGAGTCCCTGCCGCAAGTACTCCGCCGCGCGCTTTTCATCCTCGATTATCAGTAACTTCATTTCAAGCCTTTCTCCATCGAGACCCGACTCGACCCAGCAGAACACCTGATTACAGAATCGTAATCAGGACGTAACAGCTTGGTTTTCGGGCGCTTTCTACACTTCTCTTCGCGGCATGTAGAAACAAACTGTCGCGAGGTTCTGGGACACGAGCCTCGTTTAATAGTCAACCTCAAATCCTGAAAGGATTTAATCATGTCTACTCTCAATAAACTTCTCTTAGGTGCAGCAGTCGCCACAATCATGGCGACCACCACGTCTGCGTATGCCACCAGCGGGGTAGCGTTTGTCAATGGTGAAGTCGGAGTCGAAACGCACTCGATGCCGTTCAGCGGCAAAACGCGCACACAAGTGCAGTCCGAACTACGCGCGTTTCAGATG
>JANORY010000751.1:0-2136 GCA_031415535.1 Burkholderiales bacterium
CGAGCGCCTTGATCCGTCTCTGCGCCTGTTTCGCTTTACTGGCCTTGGCCTTGAAGCGATCGATGAATTTTTTCAGATGGGCGATTTTGTCCTGCTGTTTGGCGAAGGCGCTTTGCTGCAAGGACATTTGTTCGGAACGCAGGTCTTCGAATTTGCTGTAGTTGCCGCCGTAGCGCGTAAGCTTTGCGCTCTCGATATGCACGGTGACCTCGGTGACCGCATCGAGGAACTCGCGGTCATGGCTGATGACCAGCATCGTGCCCTGGTAGCGCTTGAGCCAGGCCTCAAGCCAGACCAATGCGTCCAGGTCGAGGTGGTTGGTCGGTTCGTCGAGCAGCAGCAGATCGGAGGGGCAGATCAGCGCACGAGCCAATTGCAGGCGCATTCGCCAGCCGCCCGAGAAACTGTTGACCGGATTCTCGAGTTCACTGACCTTGAAGCCCAAACCCAGAATGAGTGCTTGAGCGCGTGCGACCGCGTCATGTTCGCCAGCGTCGTACAACTCCATATAGGCGTGGCCGATCCGTTCACCATCGCCGCTGGCCTCGGCGGCGCGCACTTCGGCTTGAGCGGCGTGCAAGACCACGTCACCTTCGACCACGAAACTGGTCGCACTTTGTTCGACCTCGGGCATCTCTTGCGCGACCTGTGCCATGCGCCACTGGGCTGGAATGGCATATTGGCCGCTGTCCTCGTGAAGCGTGCCGTTGAGGAGCGCAAACAGCGACGATTTGCCGGCACCGTTACGGCCCACCAGACCTACTTTTTCGCCGGGATTGACAACAACGGATGCGCTATCGAGCAGTACTTTGGCACCGCGACGCAGCACCACATTCTTGAGGGTAATCATTTAAGCAAACAAGCAGGAGGACGCGCATTTTACTTGAAAGCTGTTTTTGTGCTCGCAAGGTTTTAATACAGTCCGGCAGTCCGACATCGCGGGTTCCTGATCCTTGTCTGGTTTTGCCTGTTGAAGCACACAGCGTCGGCATCACGCCGCAATGACCCCAAGCCTGCCTAAAATCGACACACGATTGCACATACGAATGAACCCATTGTCATCGTTAGACCGATTTTGTCTGCAGCCTTGCATCCGTTGAAATCTGGCGAGTTTGCGACTGCGAATCCGCTGCTGAGCGGGCCGATCTTGCCTCGGCTGGCCCGATTGACGGTGCCCAATATGGCGGCCATGCTGGTTTCCTCGGCCGTGGTGTTGACCGAAACCAGCTACATAGGTGCGCTCGGCACCAATGCCTTGGCCGGCATGGCCTTGGTGTTCCCGATGGTCATGTTGCAGGGCATGTTATCGGCCGGCGCCATGGGCGGCGGCGTCTCGTCGGCGATCAGCCGCGCCTTGGGTGCAGGTGATTCAATGCGCGCGAACGCGCTGGTACTGCATGCCGCGATCATCGGCGTGGTGGCCGGACTGATCTTCATGTTTGTCTTTCTAATGTTCGGTGTCGAAATCTACAGCCTGTTGGGCGGCAAGGACGTGGCGCTGCGTGAAGCACTCGGCTATTCGAACGTAGTATTTCTATCGGTGGTGCCGATCTGGCTCAATAACACCTTTGCGTCGGTCATTCGTGGCACCGGCAACATGCGAGTGCCCTCGGCGATGTTGATATTGATTGCCGCGCTGCAGGTGCTGCTGAGCGGCTGCCTCGGCTTGGGCTGGGGTCCATTTCCACGGCTTGGAATGGTTGGGGTTGCGCTCGGTGTCGCGATTGCCAGCACCCTCGGCTGTGTGCTGTTCACCTGGCTCCTGCTGGCTGGCCGGCTGCGGGTGACATTGACCGTACGCGGGCTGGACTTGCACCGCGAAATGTTCTACGACATCTTGAAGGTCGGCGCTTTTGCACTGCTCGGGCCGTTGCAGTCCATTTCAACGATCCTGGTACTCACCGGATTGATGTCGCGACTCGGAACCCAGGTGTTGGCCGGCTACGGCATTGGCATGCGTCTGGAGTTTCTGCTGATCCCCATTACCTTTGCGATCGGTGTGGCCTGTGTACCCATGGTCGGCATGGCAATCGGTGCCGGCAATGTTGAGCGGGCGCGCCAGGTCGCCTGGACCGGTGCCGTTGCTGCGGCGAGCATTTTGGGCGTCTTCGGGTTGATCGTCGCCCTCGCGTCCGA
>JANORY010000752.1:0-1687 GCA_031415535.1 Burkholderiales bacterium
TCAACCGGTTGGGCCAAAATTTCAGGCTCCTGAAAAACGGAAGCCGCCGATTTATTTCAGCAAGGTTTTCACCTCGACGACTTCGTAGACTTCAATCATGTCGCCCTGTTTGATGTCGTTGAAATTCTCGATGGTGAGGCCGCATTCGAAGCCGTTTTTGACCTCTTTTGCGTCTTCCTTGAAACGTTTGAGCGAGCCGAGGCGCGCATTCACGCCCTCGCGAACCGGGTAAACGACGATGCCGTCGCGCACAATCCGGATGTTTGCGTTGCGGGTAATTTTTCCTTCGACGACAAAACAGCCCGCGACGGTTCCGATTTTGGTGATTTTGAACACCTCGCGGATTTCGACCATGCCCATGATTTCCTCCTGTTTGGTGGGTTCGAGCATGCCTTCCATGGCGGCCTTGATTTCGTCAATGGCCTCGTAAATGATGGAGTAATTCTTGATTTCGACCCCTTCTTTTTCGGCCAGTTTGCGGGCGTTGATGCTCGGTCGGACGTTGAAACCGACCACGATGGCATCCGATGCGGAGGCGAGCAAAATGTCGGATTCGACAATCTGACCGACCGCTTTGTGAATGACGGAGACCTGAATATTGGTCGCCGAAAGTTTGAGCAGCGAATCGGAAAGTGCCTCGACAGAGCCGTCCACATCGCCTTTGACGATAAGTTTGAGTTCCTTGAAACTTCCGAGCGCAAGCCGCCGACCGATTTCTTCGAGCGAAATCCGTTTCGAGGAGCGGGTCAATTGTTCGCGGATAATCTGCGCCCGTTTGGCGGCGATTTCACGGGCTTCGGCTTCGGAGTGGGTCACTTTCAGGTTTTCACCGGCCTGCGGCGCGCCAACGAGGCCCAAAACAAGGGTCGGCTGGGCAGGGCCAACTGATTTTACCCGCTTGCCCAATTCGTTGAAAAGGGCTTTCACTTTGCCTGAATATTCGCCTGCGAGGATGGGGTCGCCTTCTCTCAACGTGCCGTTTTGAATGAGCACTTTGGCCACATAGCCTCGTCCTTTTTCGAGCGAAGCCTCGAGAACGGTGCCGAATGCACGGCGGTTCGGGTTGGCTTTCAAGTCGAGAACTTCGGCTTCGAGCATCACTTTTTCGAGCAACTTGTCCATGTTCGTACCCATTTTGGCCGAAATGTCCTGGCTTTGATAGGTGCCGCCCCAGTCTTCGACGAGGATGTTCATCATCGAAAGCTGGGTTTTGATGCGTTCGGGGTCGGCCCCGGCCTTGTCGATTTTGTTGATGGCAAAAATCATTTTCACGCCAGCCGCCTGCGCGTGGCTGATGGCCTCGCGGGTTTGCGGCATGATGTCGTCGTCGGCAGCGATGACGATAATGGCGACGTCGGTGACTTTCGCGCCCCTGGCTCGCATGGCGGTAAACGCCTCGTGGCCGGGGGTGTCGAGGAAGGTGATTTTGCGGCCATCGGGCAGGGCCACTTCGTAGGCACCGATGTGCTGCGTGATGCCGCCGGCCTCGCCGGAAGCCACGTTTGCGTTGCGGATAAAGTCGAGCAACGACGTTTTGCCGTGGTCAACGTGACCCATGACGACCACAATTGGCTGACGAAATTCGAGGTCTTCGGGCGAATCAATTTCATCTTCAACGACTTCGACCTGCGCTTCGGCAGAAATGAACTCGACCTCGCGGCCAAATTCACCGGCGATGAGTTCGATA
>JANORY010000753.1:0-4790 GCA_031415535.1 Burkholderiales bacterium
CGGTACCAATACGATACTAATCGGCAAGTCACTCGATTTATTTAATTCGCTCGGCCTTGAGGAGCGGTTGCAGAACTGTCCAGACATTCTCGAAAAGCCGTTCTTGCGCGGCTTCGTTGGGATGAATGCGATCGGACTGAAACATGTCCAGACGATCGGCAATGCCCTCCAGCAAGAACGGTATCAAGGCTGATTGCTCCGAGCGGGCAAGCTGCTCGAACAGACCGGAGAACTGCCGCGTATAAGTTTTGCCATAGTTGGGCGGCACCATCATGCCGACCAGCAGCACACGCGCTTTCGCGCGCCGCGCCGCTTGTGTCATGGTCCGCAAATTTGACTCAGTCCCGGCAAGATCAAGCCCGCGCAGGGCATCATTGCCGCCCAGCTCGATCAGCACCCAGGCTGGTTTGTGTTGCTTCAAGAGATCGTCAATTCGGCTGCGTCCACCGGCGGTGGTTTCGCCACTGATGCTGGCATTGATCACCGAGTAGGGCAGTTTTTCCTTCTGCAATCGCGCGGCCAGCAGGGCCACCCAACCCGCGCCGCGCCGCAGGCCATACTCGGCCGACAAGCTGTCGCCGACTACCAGGATTGGCCGACCTAGTTTGTTCGGGATGTCCTGGGACCAAGCCAAAGTGCTTCCAGACAGTAGCAGGGCAAACAGTAGGGCGATCATGTTCAGGTGTTTCATCGGCTGCCGGCGTTTCGTGGGTTTCAGGGTTTTCCAAGTCGATCGCGACTCGATGCGATAATTCTGCGCAGGCGATTGAGTTTCCTGTTCAGCCGCATGGGACGCATTGCAATCAGCCAGTCAAATTTCCTAGAAAACGCATGAGCGCAATTGTTGTTGAGCAGGTTTCTAAACGGGTACGTGATGCAGATGGTTGGCTAACAATACTCGATAACATCAGTTTTAAGGTGCCGGCCGGCCATTCGGTGGCGATTATTGGGGCGTCGGGTTCCGGAAAATCGACCTTGCTGGGTCTGATGGCCGGACTCGATACGCCCACCGAGGGTTCGGTCACGGTCTTTGGCGAATCATTGTTTCAACGCAGTGAAGATCAGCGCGCGGTCTGGCGGGCCGCCAACCTGGGATTTGTATTTCAAACCTTTCAATTGTTACCGCAAATGAGCGCGCTCGAAAATGTCATGTTGCCACTTGAATTGGCGGGTGATCGTCAAGCCAGCACCAAGGCTACCCAGATGTTGGCGTCGGTCGGTCTCGCCGAACGAATTCACCATTATCCGCGAACCCTGTCCGGCGGCGAGCAGCAGCGCGTAGCCTTGGCGCGGGCTTTTATCGCCAGCCCGAAATTACTGTTTGCCGATGAACCCACCGGCAGCCTCGATACCGTAACCGGCGATCGTATCATCAGCAAACTAATGGAGCTTAAAGACCGCCTGGGTTCCACGCTAGTGCTGGTGACTCATGATTCGGACCTGGCGGCCAGGTGCGATCAACAGTTAACGATTCGCGCCGGACGCTTGGTGTGAAGTCACTGTGAAGCGCAAACCGATTCGGCCTTTTTCGCAAGCCAAGGTGGCCGTTTTGCATCGCGGCCGCACTGACCTATCATTTGCGCTCGCTGAGTCCTTTGCGGATTCGTTGAAACAGTACCCGGTTAGCACTCGAGAGTTCGTCCAGCACGGATTCATCGGGGTTCTCGATTAAGGGCTGAATGCTGGTGGCGCGTTGCTTGCCGACCTCGACGCCCCATTGGTCAAACGAATTGATGTTCCAAAGCATACCCAGCACTGCGGTTCGGTGCTCGTAGAGGGCAATCAGGGCACCGAAGCTGGCCGGATCGAGGCTATTCATCAAGATCATGCTACTAGGCCGGTTGCCCGGATACACCATATGCGGGGTGCGCATCGCAATGTCCGCCGCATTCAGACCCTGTAGTTGCAGAGTCGCCTGAACTTCATCGACCGAGCGACCCTGCGCCAGCGCATCGGCCTGCGCCAGACAGTTCGCAACCAGAGCCAGATCACTGCCGTGCGCGGCGTCGCGCCCGGGCAGTGGCAAGATAAATTCGACCGGGATGGCATCGCTTCCTTGATGCAGCAATTGAAAAAACGAATGCTGCGCTTCGGTGCCCGGTTCACCCCAGGTGACTGGCGCCGACGCGCTAGCCAGCGCTCGGCCCTGCAGGTCGACTGACTTACCATTACTTTCCATCGAAAGCTGCTGCAAATACGCGGGGAGTCGGCGCAGGCCATAGCTATACGGCAGGATTGCTTCGCTGCGGCTGCGGGTAACCAGCGTTTGCCACCAGGAGATCAGAGCGTGCAGAACCGGCGCATTCGCAGCCAAGGGCGCGTTCGCAAAATGTTGATCCATCGCGTGCGCTCCCGCCAGCATCGCCCGGAACGCGGGCGGGCCGATTTGTAACATCACCGGCAAGCCGATGGCGGACCAGAGAGAGTAGCGGCCGCCGACCCAATCCCAGAATGGAAAAACATTCTCGGCAGCAATGCCGAATTCAGTCGCCGCCGTCACGTTTGTGCTGACCGCAGCCAGATGTTTATGCAGATTTTTTCGTGCAATTCCGCTGGCCAATAACCAGTCACGTACCGCCAATGCGCCCTGCGTGGTTTCGAGGGTCTTCCAGGACTTTGAGGCGACAATCCCCAGCGTACGATTCGGGTCAAGCCGGTGTGAAATTTGTTGCCAGGCAGCGGGGTCGAGGCTGGACAGAAAGTGAACTCGTATGCCAACTTCGCCGTGGCCGCGCAGCGCGTCGCAGGCCAGCTCCGGCCCCAAGTAGGAGCCACCAATGCCGATATTGACGATATCGGTAATGCGCCGACCGTCAGCACCGAGCCACTCGCCGTGGCGCACGCGATCGCAGAAATTCGCAATTCGGTCGAGGGTTTTATGCACCTCGAGCAGGACATCCTGGCCGTCGACCGACAGTGAAGCGCCGTCCGGTTGCCGCAGCGCCGTGTGCAGCACCGCGCGATTTTCGGTCGTGTTGATCCGGTCGCCGCGCAGCATCGCGTCGCGTTTCGAGCGCAGGCCGCCCGCTTCGGCAAAACCGAGCAGCGCCTGCAAGTCGTCGGCACTGCACAAGCTACGTGAAAAATCGCAGTAAAGTCCAGCCGCTTCGACACAGAATTGCTGAGCGCGTTGCGGCTCAAGTTGGTTCAAGGCGCTGATGTTCAGCGTTCGGCTGGCGTCAAGCCGGCCCAGCAGTGCGGCGAGGGCGTGTTTGTTATTAATTGGGCTATTCATCACTCAATTATCTAACGCCCGGTGAATTTTGGTGCTCGTTTTTCCTTGAAAGCCTGTATTCCTTCGCGGCCATCGTCGCTGTCGCGCACATCAGCCAGGGCGGCCATCGTGACTGCCATGTGCTCGGAAGGTCCTTTGGCGAGGACGTCGCGGGTCACAAAGCGTTTCAGGGTCGCGAGTACCTTAGGCGAAAAGCTGGCCAACTCCGCTGCCATCGCGAGCGCGCACTCGACTTGTTGCCCGGTTGCCACGACTTCGTTTACCAGTCCTACCGAGTAGGCGCGTTGTGCGTCAAGCGTGCGGCAGAGCAAGATCATTTCCATGGCGACTTTATGCGGAATGCGCGCCGCCAGCCCGGCGATCAGTCCGCCGGTGAAGCCCAGCCGGGCCTCGGGATAAGAGAACTTGGCATTCTCGGCGGCAACCATCAGGTCACACATCATCGTGAGTACCAGCGCGCCACCGACACACCAGCCGCCGACTGCTGCGATGATCGGCTTGTCGGTCTGAATGCCGACGGTTGGAATACAGCGCCACAACTCGGGCAGCCGAGTGACGTCGGCACCGGAGGAGAAGGCCTCGTTACCGGTGCCCGTTATGATCGCAACCCGCTGTGCCGAGCGGTCGAAGTGCGCAAAAGCACTTTGAAGTTGCAGCGCGGTATCGGCGCAGATGGCGTTCTTCCGCTCAGGCCGGTTGATGGCGATCAATGACACACCATTGCTGCGATGATCTACGGTGACTACGTTCATGGTTAACTCCGATTAAGGGTCCTGAGCTGATACTTCGGGTCCTGAGCTGATACTTCGGGTCCCGAGCGGAAACTCGGCACGTCTGCCCGACGCCAATCGTGGGTGTATCAGTGGCGCAACAAATGATTGGGCCAGATTCGCACAGATTTCGCAAGGCACGGTCAAAAATCTTGTAAGCTCTTCGAAACAAGCTCACTCCATTGGCCCCCACACCCCCTTCGCCGTTCATGAACCTGATCGGAATTCTGATCGCAATCGCCGCGATCTGCCTGATGATTCTGGCGGCGGTGTACCTGTGGCAGGATCGCCTGCTGTATTTTCCCGAATCCGTGCCGATCGAGCGAACGCTGGACAGCGGATTGCAAGCGTGGCCATCGGCCGATAATTTTCGCGGCTTGATCGCTGAACCTGCGGTTACTGCGCGCGGCACCGCGATCGTTTTTCATGGCAATGCCGGACATGCCGGTGATCGCAGCTTTTACGCAAAAGTGCTGACCCCCCTCGGCTGGCGTGTGATCCTGGCCGAGTACCCGGGGTACGGTCCGCGTGCTGGTGCGGTGGGTGAGGCCAGTCTGGTCGCCGACGCCGTTGAAACCGTCATGCTGGCTCATCAACAACACGGCGGGCCTTTGCTGCTGATTGGTGAGTCCTTGGGCGCAGCGGTTGCGGCCGCTGCCGCCGCACGGCAACCGCATTCAACCATCGGTTTGGTGCTGATCACGCCCTGGGATCGACTGGCTCACGTGGCGGCTTATCACTATCCTTGGCTGCCGGTGAAATGGCTGCTGCGCGACTCCTATGAC
>JANORY010000754.1:0-3243 GCA_031415535.1 Burkholderiales bacterium
CTGTCGCCGGACGGCAGCTCGACCTACTATCTAACCCGGATTATCGGTACCCGAAGAGCGCTTGAGTTGTGCCTGACCAATCGTAATTTAACGGCACAGGAAGCTCTGGACTGGGGTCTGGTCAATCAGGTCGTACCGGCCGATCAGTTAATTAGCGAAGTGACCAAACTTGCCAACAAGCTTGCGCAAGGGCCGACCCGCGCCCATGGTGCGGTCAAGAAACTGATGCTGATGTCGACCAACGATTCGCTGGAATCACAAATGGAGCGAGAGACCCGCTCGATGGTCGATCTGTGCAAATCCGCCGACGGCATTGAAGGCGTCAGAGCTTTTGTCGATAAACGTAAACCCAAGTTCACCGGCCTATGAAAACGGCCGCGCCTGCAACCAAACCCTTCGCAACCCAAGCCTTTGCGCCCAAAAAATTCCTCAGCATCAAGGGCCGCCGTATGGCGTATATCGATGAAGGTCAGGGCGACGCCATTGTGTTCCAGCACGGCAACCCGACCTCGTCGTATCTATGGCGCAATGTCATGCCACACTGCCAGGGACTGGGACGCCTCATCGCCTGTGATCTGATTGGCATGGGCGATTCGGATAAGCTGTCGCCGTCCGGTCCGAATTGCTACACCTATGCTGAGCAGCGCGAGTTTCTGTTCGCGCTGTGGGAGGAACTGCGCTTGGGTGATCGCGTCACCCTGGTGCTGCACGACTGGGGTTCTGCGCTGGGCTTCGATTGGGCAAATCAGCATCGCGCACGGGTCCGCGCCATTGCCTATATGGAGAGCATCGTCTGCCCGCTTAGTTGGAGCGACTGGCCGGACAACGCACGACGCGTTTTTGAGAATATGCGCAGCAGCGCGGGCGAGGAGATGGTGCTCAACAAGAATGTTTTTGTTGAGCGAATTCTGCCAAGCTCCATCATGCGTGCGCTCAATGAAGCCGAGCTTGACGAGTACCGCCGGCCGTTTCTGAATGCTGGCGAGGATCGGCGACCAACCCTGACCTGGCCTCGGCAAATTCCGATTGAGGGTGAACCGAGCGATGTAGTGACGATCGTCGCAGCCTATTCCCAGTGGTTAGCGCAAGCTGACCTGCCCAAGCTCTTCATCAACGCCGATCCGGGCTCCATTCTGGTCGGGCGCCAGCGCGAGTTCTGTCGCCTATGGCCCAATCAACAAGAACTGACAGTAGGCGGCACTCATTTCATTCAGGAAGACAGTCCCCACGAAATCGGGGCTGCCTTGGCGGCGTTCATCGCCAGCCTGCCGAGCTCAACGGCTGCTTGAGGACACTAGGGCCTGTCGGACTTGAATCATGCCCCACAGGTGCCTACGTACCCATCTCCTCGCCCATACGGATTGATCGGTCTGGCGACCAGTCAGGGTTAAATTGAATCGATGAGCGCGGCATCAGTAACACAACGGTTGATCCCAGCAAAAATCGGCCCATCTCGTCACCCTTCTTTAGGCTGATGTTCTGCTCGTCATAGCTCAATTCTCGCAACACACCAGAGCGCGGTGGATTGACCAGACCATGCCATACGGTCGCCATGCTGCCAACGATGGTTGCGCCGACCAGTGCCAGGACCAGCGGGCCATGGATACTTTCAAACACACACACCAGCCGTTCATTGCGGGCGAACAATCCTGGTACCCCGCGCGCCGTCACCGGATTAACCGAGAACAGATCGCCGGGGATGTGAATCATCCGCAATAGTTTGCCATCACACGGCATATGAATCCGGTGATAGTCCTTCGGACTTAAATACAGCGTTGCAAACTTGCCGTCGCGAAATTGTTCAGCAAGTTTTGCGTCGCCACCGACCAGCGCCCGCGTCGAATAGTGATGGCCCTTGGCCTGGAAAATTTGATCACCCTTGAGGTCGCCAAACTGGCTGATCGCACCATCGACCGGACAGCTCCAAGCGGCGCGCGTTTGGATCCGCGCGTCCGCGCGCAAGGCGCGCGTGAAGAAATCGTTGAAGCTCGCATAGCCGCGTACCTCCGGCTGTGCAGCCTCCGACATATCGACGCCATAGTGCGCGATAAATCGGCGGATGACAAAATGACTAAGGGCACCACACCGTGCACCAGCGAGCTTGCCGGCGACGATGGTCAAGGCTTGTTTCGGAAGGAAATATTGCGATAGAACCCGGAAACGATCAGACACAAACATTACGCTCAGTATGTTGCCAAAATGACTAAAGTCGGTGGGACACAGATATCAATGTGATCGGCGCTATTTGATAATCGCGCTTCCTCAAACTCACCGCGTCGCACCGACGAAACAAACCCCAATGAAACTTCTGATCGCTCTTTCCATCGCTGCCAGCAGCCTGGTACTTTCGCCCGCACTGAACGCTCAGAATTCCGCTACTGTTCCAGCACCCGCCAGCGCCGCTGCCAATATGGCCGGCGGCAAAGCAGTTTATTACAGCGACAAATTTAACGGTCGCAAAACCTACAGCGGCACACGCTTTAGCAACAAAGCCATGGTCGCAGCTCACCGCACCCTGCCGATGGGTACGATGGTTCGAGTCACCAACCTGAAGAACAAAAAATCGGTCACGGTCAAGATTATCGATCGAGGTCCGTCGCAGCCGGAGCGGGTGATTGATCTGTCCAAGGCCGCCGCAAGCAAACTCGGTTTCGTCAAGGCTGGCTCAACCGACGTCAGCCTGCAGGTGGTTGGCAAGGCCAATGCGAAAAAAGTCAAAGCGAGAAAAGCCAAAAAGGGTTGAATCGGTTAAGGGGGACGACTCAGATCACTTTGACGGCTCGAGCAGCAGCACCTGCTGCAACACCGTCCGGATATCGGCGAGTTCTTCGGCACACACCGAATGCGCCATCGGATAATCCTTCCAGCTCACTGCATAACCAAGCTCGCGCAGTGCGTCGCGCGAGGCACTCGCGCGCGCCAACGAGATCATGGGATCCTCGCGGCCATGTGCCATGAAAATGGGCACCGAGGCGTTGGCCGCATGGCGCTCCTGCGCAAGGCTCGCAGCCAACGGCAGGTAACCGGATAACGCCAACAAGGCTGCCAGCCTGGCCGGATAGCGCAGGCCGGTCATCAAGGTCATGGCGCAGCCTTGCGAAAAGCCAGCCAGCACAATCCGGTCGGCCGCAATACCGCTGGCGACTTGGGTATCGATCAGGCCACCGATTAATTGTTCCGACTTGCGCAGACCTGCCTCGTCTTCGCGACGCGCCAAGTCGGTTCCCAAGATGTCATACCAAG
>JANORY010000755.1:0-3216 GCA_031415535.1 Burkholderiales bacterium
CCGTCAATTGATCCAGCGGAGAGCCCTTGTCACGCGCCCGATCCGAGATATCGCTGATCAATTGCGGGTCCACAAAGGGGCTGCGGCCGGCCTGAATCTGCAAGTGGGCAATCGACTCGATCAACGTCGGCTGTACTTGCGGCAAGGGCAAATCCGCCACGCCGAAGGTCTCCGGATCGGTCAGGAATTTCGCGACCGATGCGCGGGCCGAAGGCATACCCTGTGCCAACTGCTGCATCGACAGATTCAACGCGGAAATCAATTCAGCTTGTTGCACCAGATCGACATGGCTTGCGCCACCATTAGCGCCCTGCCCCGCGCCAGGACGCAATGAATTCGACCGTCCCGAAGCGCTGGCGTTTCCGGCCAGGTGGCCGGTACTCGCGCCGCCAGCGGCACCGTGCATAACACCGGCGCCACCAACACCGCCGCCCGCGCCGCCAGCTTGGCTGCTTGCTGTTCCAGCCGCATCGCTTGCATCGGCCTCTAGCGAGCCGGGTGCGGCCGGGCGCCTTGCCGCCCCGCCCACCGAAGTCACTTGTTGCTTGATCTTCGGCAAGATATTGCGGGCCTTCAAGCGATCATTCACCGAGGCATAGACCAGATTCAGTCCACCGGTCACATGGGGTTCAAAGGCGTCGAGCAAGGCAATTTGAATCTCCGGTTTAGCCGAGGCTTCAGCCAGCGCGGATTTCAAGGCTTCATACACCGCTTCGGGTGCCACCGGGTGCTGGGTCTCTTCAAACCAGTCGCGTTCAAGCAGCGCCGCGAGTCGGGCGCGTATACCGAGGACTTCTTCAGGGTCAAGCCGACCACGCGTTTTACTGACCAGACGATCAACCGTCAGCTTGTCAGTGAAGACCGCATCGTCCATTAACTTCAGTTCACCGTCAAACGATTTTTCCGGCTTCGCCTCGCCGTTCTTTTGAAACAAACGACGCTCGAAGCAGTCGATGAAGGCCTTCTTGAAACTCAATTCGATATCGGCGCGATGTTGTCGGACCACTGACGACGCTTCGATCAGAGTTTGCTGTTCGTCACGGTCAGTGCGGCTAGGGGCAGCGGTCGCCAAATCTTCACCCATCCTGGCGAGCGCATCGCCGACTAACTTGCACAACTGTACAACCACCGATTCCCGACAATCTTCCAGAAGCTCGAACCGCACACGGGCATCGGCGGGAATGCCGCGCCCTGTCTGGTCAGTATTGGGAGAGTCGGATTTGCTAGCTTCCACGGCCATTACAGAATACCTTTGCGCCCGCGCTGCGACGAGATTTCGCCCCAGCACTATTCGGTTTGCCAAAGGCTAACGCTTTGTAGACGGACCAGCAATCCCGAGGCTCCCGACGGAGGTGGCCGCTTGAGGGTCATCGGACAAACGGTGCGCCGGCACTCACCAACGGTCTGGGAGGGTGTCGTTCGACACTAGCGTGAGTCAACCGCGTCGACCACACTCCAGGCTGTCATGTTGACGATTCGTCGTACCGTGGCCGATGCCGTCAAGATATGCACCGGCGCGGCTGCGCCCAGCAATACCGGTCCAATCGCAATCTGATTGCCGGCCGCCGTCTTCAACAAGTTGTAGGCGATGTTGGCCGCGTCGATCGTCGGCAGCACCAACAGATTGGCATCGCCCTTGAGCGTTGAGTACGGCATGATGCTGTGCCGATACGTAGCGTCAAGGGCCGCGTCGCCTTGCATCTCGCCGTCGATCTCAAGATCCGGCGACTTGGCTTGAATCAGTTTTAAAGCCTCGCGCATCTTCAGGGCTGACGGGCTGTTCGAGCTGCCGAAGTTTGAATTCGATAACAGGGCGACCTTTGGCAAGATGCCAAAGCGTTTCAGTTCTTCGGCGGCCAACACCGTCATTTCGGCCAACTGCTGGGCGTTCGGGTCGGCATTCACATGAGTATCGACCAGCGTCACTTGCCGCCCGGGCAGCATCAGCGTATTCATGGCCGCGTAGACACCGACCCCCGGACGCCGGCCGATGATCTGATCAATGTACTCAAGATGCTGCGCAAAACTGCCAAACGTGCCGCAGATCATCGCGTCGGCTTCGCGCAGTCGAATCATCATCGCGCCGATCAAGGTCAGACGCCGGCGCATTTCGATCTTTGCATACTGCTCGGTGATTCCGGAGCGACAGGCGAGCAGGTGATATTCTTTCCAGTAACGACCGTAACGCTCGTCCCATTCCGGATTGACAATCTCGAAATCGACACCGGCGGCGAGACGTAGGCCGAAGCGCTCGATGCGCCGCTCGATGACCGCCGGCCGGCCAATCAGAATCGGCTTGGCGAGCTTTTCATCCACGATCACTTGAATCGCCCGCAACACCCGCTCGTCCTCACCCTCGCAGTACACAACACTTTGCTGGGGAGCGCGTTTGGCCGATGCAAAAATCGGCTTCATGAAGTTACCGGAGTGATAGACGAACTGTTCGAGCTGCGTTCGATAAACGTCGAAGTCCTGAATTGGACGGGTTGCAACGCCCGACGCCATCGCTGCTTTGGCGACCGCCGGCGCAATGCGAACGATCAGCCGGGGATCAAACGGCTTTGGTATCAGATACTCCGGACCGTAGACCAGCGGTGACGAGCTGTAGGCAGTGGCCACCACATCGGAGATTTCGGCGCGCGCCAATTCAGCCACCGCATACACAGCGGCCAGCTCCATTTCGCGGGTGATCGTGGTGGCACCGACGTCCAGTGCTCCGCGAAAGATAAACGGGAAACACAGAACGTTATTGACTTGATTCGGATAGTCCGAACGACCGGTTGCGACGATCGCATCGCTGCGTACTTCACGAACTTCCTCGGGCATTATTTCGGGGGTCGGATTGGCCAGCGCAAAGACCAGCGGCCGCTCGGCCATCTTGATGACCATCGATTGCTTCAAGGCCCCGGCTGCTGAAAGGCCGAGAAACACGTCGGCACCGCCAATGATTTCATCGAGCGTGCGCGCCGAAGTGTCTTGCGCAAACCGCGATTTATCCGGATCCATCAGCTCGGTACGGCCCTTGTAGACCACTCCAACCAGATCATTGACCCAGATGTTTTCAATCGGTAGACCCAGATCGACCAGCAGATCCAGGCACGCCAGCGCCGCCGCACCGGCACCACAGCAAACCAGCTTGATCTCACGAATATTTTTTTTCAGGATCTGCAGTCCGTTGACCAGCGCAGCACCAACTACGATGGCGGTGCCGTGCTG
>JANORY010000756.1:0-1055 GCA_031415535.1 Burkholderiales bacterium
GGGCACGGTGTGCCCACCCTACAACTACAACGCTACGCCGAGAATAACGCCGAATAATGTTTGAAAGTTTCCCATGAAAAACCAACGCATCGTCCTCGCCTCTCGCCCCACCGGCGAACCCACTCTTGAAAACTTCCGGCTTGAAGACGCACCCCTTGCGCCGCTTGAAGACGGGCAGCTTCGGGTGAAGCATCACTTTCTCTCGCTTGACCCGTACATGCGCGGCCGCATGAACGATGCCAAAAGTTACGCAGAGCCGCAGCCGTTAAACCAGACCATGATCGGTGGCACCGCCGGTGAAGTCGTGGAATCGCGCAATGAAAAATTTCCGGTCGGTGCGAAGGTCGTCGGCGGTGGTGGATGGCAGCTTTACTCGACGGCCACCGGCAAAGGCGATGTGCGCGTCGTCGATACCACTCACATTGCCCTCTCGACCTACCTCGGCTGCGTCGGGATGCCGGGGATGACCGCCTGGTATGGGCTGTTCAAAATATGCGAACCCAAAGCCGGAGAAACGGTTTGCGTGGATGCCGCCTCGGGCGCGGTCGGCTCGGTGGTCGGCCAGCTGGCGAAACTCAAAGGATGTCACGTCGTCGGCATTGCCGGTGGCACCGACAAATGCGACTACGCGGTCAACGAATTGGGTTTTGACGACTGCATCGACTATAAAGCGCACCGCGAATCGGCGGCGTTTTATGCGGCGCTCAAGGCGGTCACGCCGCGTGGCATCGATTGCCATTTCGAAAACGTCGGCGGCACCATTCTGGATGCCGTGATGCTGCGCATGAACGGCTTCGGCCGAATCGCCATGTGCGGCATGATCTCCGGCTACAACGGGGTGCCGATTCCGATGGCTGCCCCGCAGCTGATACTGCAATCGCGCCTGAAAGTTCAGGGTTTCATCGTGTCCGAGCACATGCAGCTGTGGCCGGAAGGACTAAGGGAATTGGGCACCGCTGTGGCCACCGGGAAAATTAAGTATCGGGAGACGGTGGCCGACGGTCTGGCTGCCGCACCGCAGGCATTCTTCGATTTGCTCAAGGGCAAAAATTTTG
>JANORY010000757.1:0-5372 GCA_031415535.1 Burkholderiales bacterium
GCTGACCGTTGCAACGCCGCTGGCGGGGATACTGGCGGCATCGAACGCCGCGCTGAAGGTGCCACCCGCTGCACTCACCGTTCGGCTGGCAGTTCCCCAGCTCACCACCACAGTGCTGCCGGTCTCGGCGCTGCCCGTAACGGTGACACCGGCGCTTCGCTCGGCGAACGTAATCACGTTATCGCCGGTGACAGCGGCCACGCTCACCGTGGGCGCGATGCGGTCGAGCGAAATACTCCGAGTGGCTTCAGCGCCCACGCTGCCATCGGCATTGACCGCGCTTGCGCGGACTGCGAAGCTACCATCAGCGGGCAACTCTGTGTTCGCAAAAGAAGCGCTGTAGGTGCCGGCAGTGGAAACGCTTGCTGCACGGCTGCTGGTCCCTATCACTACAGTAACTCGGCTGCCCGGCTCGGTCGTGCCGGTGACGACCACGCCTGCCGTCGCCTCGCTGCGGTTGATAATGTCGTTGCTGGCAATCGGGTTGATCACCAGGCTACCGGTGGGCACGCTGGGCAACGCCACCAGTTGGCTGGCCACCGGACTGGCGTTGCCGGCGGCATCGCTGGCGGTGACCTGCACGGTTCGCTGCGTGCCGGCTGATGCGATTTGCGCTGAGGTGTAGTTCACAGACCATGTGCCGGCGGCATCTGCGCTGACGCTGCGGGTCAGACCTAACCAACTGACGCTGAGGGCAACACCGGCTTCGGCCCGGCCGGTCAGCGTTACGCCGGCCGCCGCTTCGGATGCTGAAACGCTGTTATCGCCGGTGACCGCATTGATGACTGGAATGGCTGGGGCAAGCGTATCAACCACCAGCGTTTCGGTCAGCAATCCAGCGCTGGCACCTGCGCTGTTGGTAGCGCGTACCAGCAATTGGCTGGCACCCTCGGGCAGTCGGTTTCCGGGCAACAGGTTGACACTCGGTGTGTCTCTGCCAATTGCGACGGTCCAACGGCCATCGGCAGCCACTGTGGTGGTGTAAGTCAGGTCGGCGCTGCCGTTATTACCGAGATCGAGCGTGACGGTCAGAATTGAACCCGGTGTGCCGGTTCCGGTCAAGGTCGGGGTGGCACTGTTGACCGCTTTGGCACTGGTCAGATTCGGTGTGTCGGGCGAGGAACTGGAAACTGCCGTGGCATCCGAGCCGCTACTCTTGCCACCGCCACCACTGGCCGCCGCTAACCCCAATAAGCCGGCACCGGCGTAGATCCAGCCGCGCCCGGCCGTCTCGGCCTCCGGTGCGACCGGCATTGCCTGAATCAGGGTCGCCGGCGCGTGCATCACAAAGCTGCCATCCTGCAGAGCGCCAACCGGAATACTGACCGGCGTGATCTCGGTGGCGTTCGCGCCGCGAAAATTCTCCAGAGAAAACGCACAACTGTAGTCAGCGGTGCAGCTTCTGAAAAAGTTATCGACTTCTACAACAATCTCGTCTGGCAAACCGTCAACCACCAGCTTCAGATTGACGCGCTTGACCGCAACCGTCGATTCCAGTTGTGCACCGCGATCATCGACAATACGAAATCGTGCGCCCGGTTCGGCATTGACGCGGTTTCGCCCAGCGGCGAGCGGCTTGCGCTGTAGGTTACCGCTATTATCGGATACTTCTATAAAAAGTGCCATGGACGAAGTCTATACGAGCGCTTCGAGTGCCGCGCATAGCCACGCTGACGCCCCGGTTGTGTTGCCAAGTATCATCTAGCCTGATTCGTTCAACGCGAAAGTCATTCATGATTCTGCCGTCAGCATTTGACGCGTTATGGGCCGCACCCGAGGGTATGCTGCCAGCCTTTGATTCGACCGACACGACGGCGCACTGGTTTGTCTTTAATCGACAACGCTTGTTGGTGGTCGGCGATCGTCGGCAACCTCGTTTACCCTTGCCGGGCGAAATCCCGCTCACGCTGGAGCGCTCGGCACCGCGGTTTGTCGGCGTTTTTGACGGCAAGCCCTGTTGGGCCGCCGACAGCGCACTGGACGATCTCGGCGATATTGGTCAGGCCTATTCATGGGAGCCGGTGCGAGCGCTGTTCAGTCGTTTACCGGACGAGCCCTTGGCGGTCGGAGCTCGCGCCCTGCAGATGTTGGAGTTCGATCGGACCCACCGTTTTTGTGGCGTTTGTGCGACCGCTACCGAGGTACATGAAGGTGGCCGATCCCGCCGTTGCCCACAGTGCGGCGAAACCGCCTATCCGAGGGTCGCGCCGGCCATGATGGTGCTCATCAAACGCGACACCTCCGCCGGGCGTGAGTTGTTGTTGGCGCGATCGCCGCGTTTCCCCGGCGGTATGTACAGCGCACTGGCCGGATTCGTCGAAATCTCGGAGTCGATCGAAGACTGTGTCCATCGTGAGGCGTTCGAAGAGGTCGGTGTACACATCACGAATCTGCAGTATTTTGATAGTCAGGCCTGGCCGTTTCCGAACTCGCTGATGATCGCCTTCGTTGCCGATTGGGCGAGCGGTGAGATCAAGCCGGAGGCCGGCGAGATCGAAGATGCGCGCTGGTTTTCGATGCAGGCCTTACCGCAATTGCCGCATCGCCTGTCAATCGCGCGGCGGTTGATTGACGCGCAGTTTGCGGCACCCGATCAGCTCTAACAGGCCGTTCATCAGTCTTTGCTCGGGGTTTGTAAACCAGCGCCGTGATCATCAAGTCTTTGCATCCTGCGAAGACCGATTCCGATGTTCACTGCCCAGCGTTCGCGCCAACTACAAGCCTTTTCAGGCATTGCAATGGTTTGTTTACTGGCTGCCTGCGGAAACGGCGCGGAAGACGGCGCGAACCCGCCAGCGGCGGCACCGGCTGCAGCCGGAACTTCCGAGGCGGTTGTCGCAGGCGATACTGCCAGCGCCGCCCCCAAGGACTCAAGTGCGACGCCGGATGGTGAGTTCGCGCAGGCTAACTTGAAGGCCATCAACGAGGTACGCGCGGCACCGCAGCGTTGTGGCGACACAAATTACCCGGCTGTAGCACCGTTACGATGGAATCTGCGCGCAACTGAAGCGGCGGCGATTGAATCACGCTGGATGCAAGCCAACAACACCTGGGGCCACGTCTGGCCGGACGGTACGGCCGTGGCCGATCGACTAACGCGCGCCGGTTACACCTGGCAAAGTGCCGGCGAGAATATTGCGGCCGGATTCGTAACCCTGGAAAGTGTCATGCAGGCGTGGATCGACAGTCCCGGCCATTGCGTGAACATCATGCGCGCCGACGTTGATGAAGTCGGCGTCAGTTTGATCCTGGGTGCCAGTTCGAACACCTACCGCAGCTACTGGACCATGGTGCTGGCCAAAGAGTCGGCCAAGCCAAAACTCGCGACCACTAAATCGGAATCGCACCCAAGTCTCTAACGCGCCGAAGTGGTACCGTAGTCTCTTGTACGATTGCCACCTTTTCCGCGTATGCCGGCTCGCGCTCGTCAATATCTGGTGACTGTCCACCGCTGGTTGGGCCTCGGCCTGCTGGTTTGGTTCGTGATGCTTGGGCTAACGGGCAGCCTGCTGGTCTACCAAGACGAAATTGATGCCTGGCTGAATCCTCAGTTGCTGATTGACCCGGCAGAGCGGCAGACTTCGGTACGCGGCACCGCCCGCGCTGCCGATCCAAGCCAGACAGCACAGATGATTTTCGAATCGGCTCTGAGGCGCTTTCCAGAGGCTGCCATTGAACGCATACGGATGCCGCAGCAGTCGGGCCAGGTGTACCGGCTGCTACTGCGAGAACGAGCTCGAATCCGCATAGGGTCGCCGCGCTTCGAGGCGACCTTCAGTCCGTTTGATGCCGCACCACTCGGGGCTCGACCGCTTAATGGCTATGGGCTGTCGGCACCGGTGCTGGTACGTACCGTCTACGATCTGCACCATCGTGTTTTGTTGGGTAACTCGGGCAAGACTGCGGTCGGCATCGTCGGGGCGCTGCTGCTGGTCATGATCACGCTCGGGCTTTTCATCGCTTTGCCCCGCAACGGCGGTGCTCGCGCCTGGAGAACCATGATCGGCATTAAACTCGGCGCACATCGCGCCCGCCTGATCTTTGATTTGCATCGATCAATCGGCGTCGTGGCGTTTGGATTATTGCTGGTTTCCACATTCACCGGCTTTGCGCTGGCATTTCCGGACTACGCCAGGGACGTGCTGAGCCTATTCTCTGGCGTTCGAACCCTGCCGGTCGTACCGTTTATACAACGTGAAGAATTGCCGAATCAGCCGCTGCAGCCGTTGTTGGCTGCGGCTAGAGCAGCTTATCCGGGCGCGCAAATCACCGAAGTGCATCTGCCCCAGAGACGTTCCGGACCACTGTTGATTTACTTGCGGCAAGACTCCGATTGGCAACGACGCGGCGACACCTTGTTGTTGGTTGATCCTGCAACCGGCGAGGTAAAGCTCAATCATGACGGTGCCAGGCGCAGCAGTGGTGAGCGTGTGTTCCATAGCCTCTTTCCCATTCACAGCGGTGTAGCCTGGGGGGACTTCGGGCGCAGCATCATGTTTGTGGCCGGCTTGTTGCCGCTCTGTCTGGGCGCAACCGGTGTTTTGATCTGGTGGCGCAAACAGCGAGCGGCGGCAGTGGTGCGCAGTCGGAAACTTCGACCGCTTGCCGGTTAGGCGTGCCGAGACAGAAATCGATCTTGCATTGCAGCATTGCCGGGTAAGGGTTCGGAATGTGATCGCGCGCGATTGGCGAATCGCGACGTAGCATGTAAGATGTGTCTAAGTAGTGGTTGGTGTTTCTATAATTATTTCATCGCAATTCATCAGGCTTCCTAGGAGGAGACTAACCGTGGATATGTCACGCCGCCAGTTTTTCAGGGTGAGCGGGGCCGGATTGGCTACATCCAGTATTGCCATGCTGGGCTTCGCGCCCGCGCCGGCACTGGCCGAAGTGCGCGATTTCAAACTCGCGCGCGCCACCGAAACCCGTAACACCTGTCCGTACTGCTCTGTCAGTTGCGGATTGATCATCTACAGCTTGGGCGACAAGTCAAAGAACGCCCGCAGCGAAATCATTCATATCGAAGGCGACCCGGATCACCCGGTCAATCGCGGCACCTTGTGCCCGAAAGGCGCCGGCCTGGTCGACCTCGTGCACAGCAAGAGCCGCATGCTCTTCCCCGAAGTGCGCGAAAGCGGCAGCAACGAATGGAAGCGGATCTCCTGGGATCAGGCCTTCGATCGGATTGCCAAGCACATGAAGGCTGATCGCGATGCGAACTTCATCGAGAGCAACGACAAGGGCATCGTCAATCGCTGGCCCAGCGTCGCCTTGATCGGTTCGTCCGCTGTCAATAACGAAGCCGGATACCTGACCGCCCGGGTCGCTCGCGGCTTGGGAATGGTCGCCGTAGAGACTCAAGCGCGCATCTG
>JANORY010000758.1:0-4506 GCA_031415535.1 Burkholderiales bacterium
TCCAACTCAACTTGTAAAAGTAATTTGCTGACAATTCCTTATCGAAAACGTCGCGGCCGGATCACAACGCCTATTTCACCGTGTTGCGGCTGTTGCCCTTCAACGAGACACAAATCCGTAGCTACTTCGCCGCAAATCTGCCGAGCACCCCGGTTGACCAGATCATGGAGCTGCTGGGCCAGGTTCACAACCTGCGAGAACTTGCCGAACGCCCGTACCTGTTAAACCTGATACGGCTGCAAATACCGAAGTTGAACCGGGCGCTAGCGGCCGGTCTGCCGGTTCGAAGCGTCGATCTTTACGACGGAATGATCGAAGACTGGATGGGCAAACGTGACCTCGGCAAACATCGGCTGGTGCTGGCCCATAAACGACCCTTGATGCGACGACTGGCGGTCTATCTGTGGCGCAGAGGCGCAAAAACGCTGGCCGCCGATGAGCTCGAAGCTTGGCTGCTCCAAGTACTCAGCACCGATCCGGTTCTGTCGAGAATATACGACCGGCAACTGAATTCGGAGGAACGCGACACACTACTCGAGGATCTTCGAACCGCAACCTTTATCGCGCGCTGGGACGGCGACCGGTTTCAGTTCGCCCATACCTCGCTGCAGGAATTTTTTCTGGCCGAGGCGCTGTTCGAAGCCTTGTCGGTTCACGGCACATCGCAATCGGCGCAGCTCGAATGGGCGATGCCCGAGCCCAGTGTCGAGACCTTCGGCTTTCTGGCTGAGCTGCGTGAACGGGCGCGCTCGGCCTCGCAAACCCGCGCTCAGGGGTGTGAGGAGGATCGCAAACTCTGCGAGCTGCTTGAGCGCGGCGGTGCGCCGCTCTCTGCCGGCAACGCTTTGCGCTTCTGGCTGCTGTTGCACCAGCACAAGCTGAATCCGCCACAACCGGATCACTGGTCATTGGCCGATATTCAGGCGCCCGGCTGGTTTTTTGGTGGCGGCACTCGATACCGTGAAGCGGTTACGGACCCGATTGATTTTTCGGCAGCGGATTTTTGCGGTGCCAATCTGCAAGGCTCGGATTGGGTCGATGTACACGCACCGAGAATCCGCTTTGATGGTGCGAATCTGGGCAATTCGATCTGGCATCGGGTGAATTTTGAACGGGCAAGCTGGCAGCAGACCCGACTCGCTGGCATTCGGGCCCGTAGCGTTCGGTTTGAAGGCAGCTCCGGTAGACCGGTTTCTGCGCTGGGGTTTGAACTCGACGGTTGTCAACAATCCGAATTCCCGGTGTTGATGAAAACGCCGCCGGTTGCCGCCGAGCGAATCGGCTTGCGACATCCGATTGTTGCAGAGGCGGCTGGTGTGCCCTTTGCTCTTGCTCTGTTCGATCTTGATGGCCAGCGGGTGATGGTGTCGGGTTCGGATGATGGGACGCTGCGCTATTGGGACCTAAACACCGGAGCCTGCATCCGAGTCTCTCTCGGCCTTTTGCCTACCCGAGGCACCGCACAGTGGGCAAGCTTCGATATGAAAACCCGCCGCTACCATGAGCAGTCAGATGAGGCCTGGCGCTCCTTGATGTATCGAATCGACGAACCGGTCGAGGGCGGCGTGCGCAACACCTTGGTGCCGGCGGCCGCCTTCGACTGAACTCGGCCGACGCTCGGCTCGTCCCGAGTTCAAATTATCCAACACGCATTTCGACATCAAATTTTCGCTAACAGCGACCGATAATGGAACCGTGAGCGTTTCCCGAATCTCATCGCAAGGTTTCTGGAAGCGGTGATGAGCGAAAGTGACGGCATGCTCGATTGCGGATTAAATCGAGCCTTGGGCGAAACTGGGGTGCGGAATTGAACCGTTCTGGCGCAAGCGCGCAATCAGTCGATATGCACCAATAACTTGCCCACCATGTCTTCGTTCCAATCGATGCCGCTGCCGGGCCGTTCGGGTACATGAACCATGCCGTTGGCGACCCTGAACGGTTCAGCGATAAATGGATGGGCCCAATCTCGCCACTCCAGCCAATGAGTCGACTCAGAGGCCCGTAACAGATGCGCTGAGACCTCCGGATACAGGTGGCTCGACAACGGGATACCAGCGGCTCCGGCGATGGCAGCGCAGCGCATGAATCCGGTCACCCCGCCGATTCGCATCAAGTCAGGCATGTAGAGATCCGCCGCTCGCGCCTGCACCGCTTGGTAAAAGCCGCGTGGTCCATAGAGGTTCTCGCCGATCTGGATCGGTGTCTTCAGTTCGCGTGCCAACTGCGCGCTACCTTCAAAGTTGTCATACACGATCGGTTCCTCGAACCACTGCAGACCTTCGCCGTCGAGCGCATGCAGCCGGAGCAAGGCCTCGCCCAAATCCAACCCTTGATTGAAGTCGGTCATGATGCGAATATCATTTCCGACCGCTTTGCGCACGGCATCCAGGGCCGCCAGGTCAGCGCTTAATTTTTCGCGCCCGAGTCTCATCTTGATGGCTGAAAAACCACCCTCCTCGACCAGCGAGATCGCTTCGTCATGTAATTGTTCCGGCGGCAAGAGCCAAAGACCATTGGTGTTGTAGGCGCGAACGGTCCCCGTACTGGCACCGAGATACTGCGCCAACGGTTGGTCGGCTGCTTTCGACACCGCATCCCATAGCGCCATGTCGATCGCCGAAACTGCAATCAGGCCGACGCCCTGCCGGCCGGAGAGGTGCATCGTCTGCACGGCCGACTTGTAGACATCGAGCGGTGCGAGCGGCTTGCCGCGAATCGCGTCAACAATCGCCCGGATCGCTGGAAGAATGTACTTGGCCGAGTCCACGACATAGGGTTCGAGGTAACTCTTGCCAACGACACCTTCGTTGGTGACCAGATCGAGCAGAATAAAAGGCCAATGCGTGTACTTTCCGACGGTTGGATTCGAGACAATTGGGCGGCGCAAGGGCACCGAAAGGACGCGCAGTTTGATACTGTGAAGCGTCAGCTTCTGGGCGGTTTCGGCGGGCACGTTCATACTTGGACTCCCCTATTGATGGGTTCAAACAAGGACTTTTCCGGCACGCGCGTTCCAGTAAAGTAGGTGTGCTGCTCATTAGCTCGGGATGTTACGTAATGCGTTGACTTTTCTTAAGGCAATGATAGATCAATTGTCCCAGCCGCCGACAGCGTTTGGGCGCGCTCTACCAGTGGCCGCTTACGTCGGACGATGGGACAATTGTGATGCGCTGCGCTGTCCTTTGCGAGTCGTTTGTTCGGCTGCCTTCTCTTACTTTGTGGCATGTTTGAATCACCCCTACAACCTTCTGACTATGTGAAGGTTGCTAGGATTGTGCACATGAACGTGTCAGAACTTGCTCGGCGAACCAATGTGCCCGCTCAACGGCTTCGGCATTATGAATCGTTGGGGTTGATCCTTGCCGCGCGCAGCAAATCGGGTTACCGAGACTTCGCTGAACGCACGGTTCGTGACGTGCTTTTTGTCGTAAAGAGCCGTGAAGTTGGCGTTTCGCTAAAAGACATTGGCGAGGTATTGCCGCGCTACCGATCCGGCACGCTCACCTTCGATGAGATGATCGAGCTCATGGGTGCTCGTATTGTGGAAGTTGACCAGCAAATCGAAGCGCAGCGCGACATTCGCAAGAAACTGGTTTCGGCGATGCGGTGGTTTAAGAAGCGAAAACGTGAATTTGCGATGCATGAAAAAAATCAGCAACGTTCTCCATGGCCCAGCGCGCGTAAGGCTTCAGGATGAACACAACCGAGTCTATGCCCGAACAAGTACGTCAAGCGATACTCGCCATGCCGATGGCGCAGACGCTCAAGCTGAAATTTGTCTTCGTCCACGCCGGCAGCGTCGAATTGGAGATACCAGTTCAAGAGGCCTGGTGTTTCCGTCCCGGGCAGCTACAAGCCACAGCGATCTTTGCGGCCGCCGACTTTGCCGCAATGGCGGCGGCTGGCACGCTGTTGCCGCCCGGCTTCATTAACGCAACCCTAGACACCACTTTGAAACTCGTCGCACCGGCGCTTGGCACTCACTTGGTCGCACGCGGGCGCGAAGTGAAGGCGTCGCGATTGCTGACTGTTTGTGCCGCCGACGTCTTCGCGGTGAGTGACGGCGTGGAAACACTTTGTGCCACCTTGCTGGGCACCGCGCGCAACATCGACACAGCGGCTGCAAGATGATACCGGACGGCTACTATCCGCACACACGCCGAAGTCCGCTCACCGAACCTTGGGAGCCGTTGTTCGCGCGCGCGACTGACGATGCCCTGCAGCTTGCACTGGAGATCCGCACGGCGCATTGCAACGCTCGTGGATTTGCACATGGCGGCTTGATCACGTCGCTGGCCGACAACGCGATGGGGCTATCGGCCGTGCGACAGGCGCGCCGGATACCGGGTGCTGAGCAAGCCAGCGCCGTGACTGTTGCGTTGACCCTTGACTTCATCGACGCCGCCCAGGTGGGCGAATGCGTCGAATTCCACCCAACAGTGTTGAAGGTGGGCCGCACCCTTGCGTTTGTGGACTGCCGGGTGATTTGCGGCGAGCGATTGCTCG